>JBCCMT010000145.1:0-5367 GCA_039026195.1 Pseudomonadota bacterium
ACGCAGATACCGCGTTAGATGATATGTTATCGGTCTTTTTGGAAGACGGGAAAGGGCAAGACACACCTTCTCAAATGACGGCTGCTGAATAAAATAAGTAGAAATGGCTTTAGGCAAGCCATTTCCGTATTTTCCCGGCTTCAAAAATTAGGAACTGAGGCTCGCTGAACTGCGGTCATTTTCACTCATCTCTTCAATGAGACAAATAAGTCGACGCTTCAACCGCGCAGACAGACCATTGGTGAGGGTTAGAATCTCAAAATCGTCAGCGGAAAATTTCAACCCGTCATCTGGCGTTTCTTCTGGATAAGAAGTATTCCCTTCAAGGGAAGGGCCTGAGAAAAATTGTGCGACAGGCACATTCAATACTTCAGAGAATTGATAGAGCCGCGAGACGGTAATGCGGTTTGATCCGTTCTCATATTTTTGAATTTGCTGTAGGGTAAGGCCCACAGTTTCCCCCAATTGTTTTTGGGTAAGACCCCTCAAATTTCGCGCATTTCGAAGATTTTGTCCCACCCGCGCATCCACCTCTTTCGGCGGCGTTGCAGGTAAATCTGCTGCGGTTTGGTCAAGTTCTAAGGTATCAAAACGCTGTTGTGTGAGGGTCATATTCTCTCCTATTTCCCAAAGTGAAACAATTTGAAGTTGTATATATATTAAAAAACAACCAGTCAATCTTTGGTTGTGAAAATTTTTTATTCTCGTTTTGCGATAGATTTGGGGGAGAGATTAAATTTTGTATCGCAATGACACGTCCTGACCCGTGTCTTTAACCAATTGTACACCTCAAGCCTACAATTAACGAATATGCTCTCAATACTCGGAATTGTTGTGACTCTTGGGATGGTGTTCGGCGGCTATATTATCGCTGGCGGTAAAATTGGTATTATATTGTACTCCCTCCCTTATGAAATGATGATGATTGGCGGGGCCGCGATTGGCGCCTTCATGGTGGCGAATGATTTTGGCCGTATTAAACATACCGCTGTGGATATCGGTGCGGCCATCAAAGGGCCCAAATGGAAAAAGGAGGATTATCAAGACCTCCTTGTGCTGATGCATCGTATGATTGTGATGTTTCGCGAAAGCCCGGTGGATATCGAGCAACATATTGAGGACCCTGAAAATAGCAGCCTGTTTGCGGAATATCCGAAAATTCAAAAGGATCACGGGGCGGTAGAAATCCTTTGCGATACCATTCGATCCATGATGATGAATTTTGATGATGTTCATCAGGTAGAAGAACTTCTCGAAAAACAGCTTGAAGCGATGAAGGAAGAGGCGCTCCATGGTGCCCATGCTGTGGATGCCATTGCCGATGCGTTACCAGCCTTAGGGATTGTGGCGGCGGTGCTGGGCGTGATTAAAACCATGGCGTCGATTGATAAGCCGCCAGAGGTTTTGGGGAAAATGATCGGCGGCGCCCTTGTGGGCACCTTTCTGGGGGTGTTTCTCGCTTACTCGATCTTCGGTCCCCTCGGCGCCCGCATTCGGGCGGTGCGTGAGGATGAACATGCCTTCTACGAACTTATAAGAGAGGTGCTGGTCTCTAGCCTTCATAAACATGCGCCGAATATCTGTGTTGAGGTGGGCCGTCGCCATGTGCCCCATGTGATGCGCCCCACCTTTAATGATCTTGAAGCCGCCTTGAAGGGAGCCGCCGCCTAATGGATAGCTCCATCGCCACCCTCTCGCGCCAAAGTGGACTTTTAGAGGCCACCCAGTTGATCGCGAATAATATCGCCAATGCCTCAACGGTGGGGTATAAATCCAAAGGGACGATATTCTCTGAATATGTCGCCTCTGCGGGGTCGGGCAATCCTAGCCTTTCCATGGGCTATCTGACAGCGCAGAACACGGATTTTACCACCGGGGCCTTACGCAAAACCGATAACACCTTTGATTTGGCCATTGATGGCGAGGGGTTTTTTAAAATCAACACGCCGGAGGGGTTGCGGCTGACCCGCGCTGGGGCGTTTCAGCTGGATGCGGACGGTATGATTGTCGACAGTTTTGGCAACCCCGTGGTGGATGAAGGCGGATCCGCCGTGGAAATTCCGCCAGACGCTGTCACCGTATCCTTTGCAAAAGATGGGACCATGAGTGTCGATGGGGAAATTTTCGGCAATATCGGTGTCTTTCGTCCCACAGGGGAGGTGGAACGGGTCGGGAATAATTACTGGATTGCGACCGACGGAGACGTCGCCGTGGAAGAGCCCAATCTCATCCAAGGGTTTTTAGAGCAGTCCAATGTTTCTCCGGTGGCGGAGTTTGCAAAACTCATCACAACGCAGCGTTTATTCGATGCCGGACAAACACTTACAGAACAAGAGCATGACCGGCTGTCAAATTTGATCGCCGCGATCAGGCAGCAGGGATAAGGGAAAAGGGCTAGGGCATTATGGACGCACTTCGAACCGCCGCAACAGGCATGGCCGCGCAGCAAACCCGTGTGGATGTGATCGCAAACAACATCGCAAATATGTCGACTACGGCCTATGCGTCGCGATCCGTTGTCTTTGCCGATTTGATTTATCGTCAAGAGGTGGCACCGGGGGCCATTTCCTCAACGACAGGGACCGTCGTGCCCACGGGCATTCAGTTAGGTCTTGGGGTGCAAACGGCAGCGGTTTCCATGGATATTGCCCAAGGGGCCTTGCGCCAAACGGGGAATGATTTGGATTTGGCCATTGAGGGGCGGGGGTTTTTTGAAATCACCCTGCCGTCGGGGGAACAAGCCTTCACACGGGATGGGAAGTTTGAAATCTCTCCAGAGGGGGAAATGGTCACCACCGCAGGTTTTCCGTTAGCGGATGGAATTACCATTCCCAATGATGCGCGGCAGATTGAAATCAGTTCCGACGGGGAGGTCTTTGCCTATTTTGACGACGCCGTCGGCGGGCAATCCATTGGTGCACTGACCCTGACCTCCTTTGTTAATGCGAAGGGGTTAGAGGCCCTTGGCGGCAACCTCTATCGGGAAACCCAAGCCTCCGGCCAGCCGATCACAGGCCAGCCCGGGATTGAAGGGCTCGGCTTCGTCAGCCAAGGCTATTTAGAAGAATCCGGGGTTGATGTGGTCTCAGAAATTTCTGACCTCATCGAAGCCCAGCGCGGATATGAGCTCAATTCAAAAGTATTGTCGGCGGCAGATGAAATGTATGCCTCTGCCACAAGGATCCGATAATGAATATGGCGCTCATCGCGCTGTTGATGGCCGGTGAGGTCATTGCCCAGGGGCGTTTGCCTGCAGGGACGATTATTGAGGCCCGCCATCTCGATGGGGCGTCTGCAGATGTTTCTCAGCTAGTGGGCCGTCAGGTAACGCGTTCGATTTATGAAGGCAAACCGGTTTTACTGACCAACACCAAAGAAGCAGACTTGGTGGAAAGAAACAGCATTGTACGCATCATTGGTCGAAAAGGCCCTTTGAAGATTGAGACCAAAGGCCGTGCTCTCGGGGCGGGGGCTGCGGGCACGGAAATCATGGTGATGAATATGGAAAGCCGCCGCACCGTGGCGGCCCGGGTGGTGGGGCCCAATACGGTGGAGGTCGATATTTAATATGATGCGCCTTTTTCTAACCTGTATTTTGGCCCTCACTATGACGGCATGTGCCTCTACTAAAGGGGAGAAACCCATTGTGGACGACCCCCTCGCCGGGGAATATGACCCCACTGAAGGGTTGGCCCCCACCTATGATCCGCTTGTCAAAACGGCATCCCTTTGGAACCAAGAGCCGCAATCCCTTTTCGGAAATCGCCGGGCACGGAATGTGGGGGATATTCTTACGGTCATTGTGTCGGTAGATGAAAATGCGCAGATGCAAAACACCTTACAACGCAATCGGAACAACCAAGAGAATTTTAATGTCAACGCCTTGTTGGGCTTACCTGAATGGGCGAATGGCGTCTTGCCACAAGGGGCCACCGTCAACCCTGCGATTGATTTTAACCGAAATATTCAAGCCAGCGGGGATGGAAGCATCAGTCGGCAAGAACGGATCACCCTGCGACTGGCCGCCCGTGTGGTGGAGCGCTTGCCCAATGGACAGCTCGTGGTCTTAGGGACACAGCGTATTCGCGTGAACCAAGAAACCCGCGACTTACGATTACGCGGCATTGTGCGACCTGAGGACATCACGCGGGAAAACACAATCACCCATGATAAAGTGGCCTCTGCGGATATTATCTATACGGGGCAAGGTCAAATTGCCCAGACGGTGCGTCCGCGCCGGGGGTCTCGCCTCCTTGATATTCTCATCCCCTTTTAAAGTGATAGGTTTGTACCATGAGTAAAATTCTACCCTTGATTATTGTGCTTATCGCTGTGGGCGCCAGCGGCTTTGCGGCCATGACCTTACGTGGGGGCGGGGAGGCCTCAACGGGCGATTCCGCAACTGCTAAGGGCAAAAATGGCGAGATTCACACGGTGGAGGGGGAAACAGGAGTTGACCCTTCCCAATTTAACTATTTTCAGTTTCAACGTAATTTCATTGTGCCTGTGACCAATGAACGGACCATCGGGTCCATTTTGTTGCTTAATCTCTCCGTTGAAATCAAAACATCTGATGTCGAACAATTTCGTCCCAGAGAGCCCCGTATCCGCGATAATTTTATGCGAACCTTGTTAGGGCTCTCCCATGAGGGATATTTTAATGGTGATATCACGGCCCCGGGGGTGTATGATGAAATCCAAAATCGCCTCACTGCCACAGCGCGGGCCAGTATGGATGATGATGTTAATAATGTGTTGATCATCGATTTTGCCAGACAAAATCAGTAGAAAGAATTCTCTAGTATTAAACATTGAAAAGCCTTCCTCAATTGAGGAAGGCTTTTTTGCAACAGGCCCTTGTTAAATCAGAGAGGTAAGATTTCTCTTATCCCACTTGGAATTCGCGAGCGATCACCCCTTCAAAAAATCCAATTTCACGGCCACTTTGGGTGGAGATGACCCGTTCAATGGTCCCTGCCGCAACGGCTGGCACTGCCTCCCCTTCCGCAGGGTCAATGAAGAAGGAATAGGTGCCAGGGGCCACGGCGCTCCCGTCATTATTTGTGCCGTCCCATGACCATTCGGAAGTGGGCTGTTCACTGCGGAAAACTTCTTCGCCTTCAGCGTTGCGGACCACCAATTGGCCTTGGTCTACATTCGGGGCGGAAATGCCCATGGCGGGGAATTGGCCGGTCACCGTCAAACTTGGTACAATCGCCGTTTGCCCCAAAAGCTCACCACTCTCATCCCCAAAGGCATTTTGGAGGAGAGCAGAGATATTTTCCAAATGGGTATTTGACGCCACCTGTTGTTCAAGGTTTGAAAAAGTGGCTAGCTGTTCCACAAATTGAGTAGAATCCGTCGGCG
>JBCCMT010000146.1:0-5353 GCA_039026195.1 Pseudomonadota bacterium
CCCGATCCGGGGTGTGTGCGGTTTTCGGCAAAAAGCGATGCGAAATCAAAAGACGATAGCGAGGGCGTGAGTATAAACGAACGTCCGATGCTATGAATGTCATTTCAAAGCACCTTGAAAATCGGTTTTGATCCCGCCCCCTATCTGTGGTTTATACAAATTCTGTTTGCCCGGTTTGAAAAATGTTTCCTTAAATAGGCTGTCGGATTTGTTAGACCCCCATAAATTTGATGTATTGATTGTCGGTGCCGGCCAAGCGGGCGGCCAATTGGCTTGTGGCCTGCGCATGGCAAAGTTTGAAGGGTCGATCGGGTTGATCGGCGATGAGGCTGATCCCCCCTATGAACGGCCCCCCCTATCCAAAGATTATTTGATGGGGGAGAAAAGCAGAGAACGGCTGTATTTGCGAAATGATGATTTTTGGGAAAATCAACAGATCGACCTTAAGCTTCAGCAACGAGTTGTCAGTATCGACCCCATAGAGCAGACCGTTACCACCGATAAGGGCAATCTTTTCTCTTACGGCTCTCTTGTTTGGGCAGCGGGGGGGACCCCGAAATCGATCCCCCTGCCCCGTATCTCACCGGACCGTGTTTTCACCATCCGCACCCTCGCCGATATCGATCGGCTGAACGCAAAGCTCAGCCATATTGAAAATATTGCCATTATTGGGGGCGGATATATCGGTCTTGAAGCTGCGGCTGTGTTCCGAAAACTAGGAAAAGGCGTTGACCTGGTGGAGGTGGCCCCAAGGCTATTATCTCGGGTGGCTGCGGCTGAAATGTCCGACTTTCTCTTAAAAGTGCATGGGGACCATGGGGTCCGTTTCCATTTAGGCATGTCCGTTCAAGATATCACCGATGGCGATCCGCTCACCCTTCACCTCAATACCCAAACATCTATAGATGCAGATATTGTGATTATCGGCATTGGCATAGAGCCGACTATAACCCCCTTGGCCGAGGCAGGCGCAGAGATTGGGAATGGCATTCATGTGAATGCTTTTTGCCAATCGTCCCTACCGAATATCTATGCCATTGGGGATTGCGTCAGTTTTAAAAGTCCCTATGCCAATGACCACTGGGTTCGGCTTGAGTCTGTTCAAAATGCGAATGATCAAGCAAAAGTTGTTGTACAGCATATTTTAGGGCGAGAAAAAGCCTATACCGCTGTCCCTTGGTTTTGGTCTGACCAATATGATCTTAAACTGCAAACCATTGGCCTCACCCATGGCTATGATAATGTTATTCTGAGGGGAGACCCGCAAACGAATAGCTTTAGTCTTGTTTATTTTCGGAAAAATCTGGTCTGCGCTATTGATAGCATCAACCGCCCCTTGGATTTTGCCCAAGGCCGCCTGTTATTAGGGAAAGCGATTGATCAAAAGGATCCTCGACTTAAAGAGATAAGCATTCCTTTTAAGGAGCTTTTAGATCACCCGTAAAAACAGCCTATGCCGCAGCAAGCATCCGATCAACTTCGTTGACCAAATCCCGAAGGTGAAAGGGTTTGGATAAAACCTTAGCATCTTGCGGTGCTTTGTTGGCGGGGTTTAGCGCCACCGCCGCAAAACCTGTGATGAACATGATTTTCATATTCGGGTCGATATCAGCGGCTTGGCGCGCCAATTCAATCCCATCCATCACGGGCATCACAATGTCGGTCAGCAATAAGTCAAATTCACGCAATTGAAGTTCACTTAAGGCTTCATCCCCTTGTGCAGATTCCACGACCACATGACCTGCTTTTTCGAGCGCTTTTTTTAAAAAGCCCCTCATGCTATCGTCATCTTCTGCAAGCAAAATTGCCGCCATAATCGCCCATCACTCTGTTACCATCTTCCCTTACTCTTACGTCGATGGCTCTTAAAGTCAGCTTAATAAAAAAGCATCTCTAAGCTGTTGAGAGAAACTGCCACCATTCTGTGAGGGAGCAAGGGTTTTTTAAAGTGCTTTATAGCTAAATTTTATTATATTATTCAAATATGGTTGCAAAAATTGTCAAAGCTTCTTTTCCAGGCCATGTGGTAAGCCGACCTTCCCGTTGGCGCGTCCCTTTCATTTTTGCCTCCCCCCATTCTGGTCGTGATTATCCTGCCCGCTTTATGGAAATGTCGCTCCTCAACCTGAAAGAGTTACGTCGATCAGAGGACGCCTATGTGGATATGCTCCTCCCGCCGGTTGATGATGTGGGTGCCCCTCTTTTAGAAGCGCGGTTCCCCCGCGCCTTTCTAGATGTGAACCGAGATCGCCGCGAAATTGATCAGCATATGTTCACGGCCCCACCGGTGGAGGGTCACCCCTTAGCCTCAAACCGGGTGCTTGCGGGCTTTGGCGTTATTCCCAAATACGCGGCGGACTGCAAACCCATTTATGGCAAAAAACTCTCCTCAGCGGAGGCCAGCGCCCGGTTAAAATGGTGCTATGGCCCCTATCACGATATGCTTGGAAGGTTGATTGACGAATGTCAGCAATTGTTTGGCTATGCCATTGTGATTGACTGGCATTCTATGCCATCGCGATACGCCCAAAGTGGATATGATCTAAAAGATATCGTCCTTGGCAACTGCCATGGGGAGGCCTGTCGCCAGGAGGTATTCATGGCATGGCAATCAGCCTTTAAAACCCAAGGTTTCACCGTTGCTGCCAACCGGCCCTATGCGGGGGGACATGTCACCGATCTTTATGGCCGACCCCAAGAGAAAGTGCATGTCCTACAGGTAGAGATTAATCGCAAACTATATCTGGATGAGAAAAAGGTGGCGCAACTTCCAAAATATTTTGAAATTCTACAAGAGCGGCTTTTCCATGTGATTAAAGATGCCACCCGCTTCTCTAAATCAGATACTCTTTATCCATCACAATTCGCGGCTGAATGACAAAAGATTACTTTTGAATAGGAACCAACCCATAGCCCACTAAATACCCCCGCTCCCCAATGGCACGCTCACTTGTAATTTCCTGAATAAATCTATCAGCATCAGGATTTTTTTTAAGAGCGTCCGTATTTGAGTATATACGCAAAACTTGCGTCAAGGCATACCCTCCACTCGAAATAGATTTTCGATTTGGCTCAAGCCCATTAATGGGAATTGCAGCAACACGGTCGGTATGGGGGAAAAAATTGGGATATTCCAAAACACCAATTGCATGGGGCATGGTCATAATCGCCGCCACAATAGAATGACTATTGTCTCCTGCATCGATCCAAGTATCATCATTTCGAATATCTTGAGAGGCGGTTTGAAAAAGAAGAGGTGTTTTGGCCTTTAAGGCCTTCATACAAGGGTCATTCATTGCCCCTTCGACCATGGCCAACTCAAGAAAGTCCTTTCGCGTGCCCGACGTATCTGGGGGGCCGAAAACAGCTATTTCACGGCGCGGCAGGGAAGGATCAATATCACTCCAAAATTTCGATGTATTGGGAACAAGAGTACAATTTTTAGCATCGCTAGGGACCCGGCTTGCCAGGGCGTAAAATAAATGGGTTGTAGTCAGGGCCAGTCGTTTTCGGTGAAGCCCCTCTGCAATGACAATGCCCGTCAACCCAATCTCAGTCTGGGCAATTTTCCCCTGCCGCATCAAAGCACAATCTTCACGTTCTATGGCTGTCATCTGCCGCGCCGCTAAGATAACAGGCGCGATTTTAGGATCCTGGCTTTGACAAAAGGTGGTAAATCCTGCCGCTGTGCCCGCCGCATCGGTGATGATATGTGCTTCACGACGGGATAAAAGCCGGTCCGTTACCACATGACCAAATCCCTCCATGGTGGGGGCGCCCACAATCCTTGTGGGTTGATCATAAACGCTATCGCTGGATGGAAGATCAATAGCTTGGCTTACACTAGAACCAACGATCATGAGGCTAAAGACAATGGAGACGATTTTTCTCATGACATACTGACCTGCAAAGGTTCTTCTGGGGGGGAAGCATCCATTGAATTTTCCTCAGGCCCTTTTTCATTTCGCAATTGCGCGTCTTCTTCAGTGTGGGAGAAAACCAGGGAGATGAGTTTTTCACGATCCACGGGTTTATGTAAAATATCTGTAAGTCCTGCCTCAAGAAGTTCTGCCCGATCTTCAGGCAAAACATGGGCTGTCAGCGCAATGATCGGAAATTGTGTATATTTCCCGCTCTTACCACGGAGAATTTTCGTCGCCTCTATGCCATTCATCACAGGCATATCAATATCCATAAGGATGGCTTGGATATCATCATGCGCCTCACACATATCAACAGCTATTTTTCCGTTTTCGGCTTGCAAAGTCGAACACCCAGCCGCCGATAAAAAGGCGTGTACCACAAGGCGATTGGGGGTATTATCGTCCACAATGAGTATTTTTGGCCCCTCTGGGGAGGGTCGTGCAGAGGTGCCGGAAGAAGGTGTTGAGGGGTTTATTGAGGAAGTATTTGTCGGAGATTGTGTGGGCACATCAGAAAATGAAGGGGGCGTCGTCTTGGCTTCAGGCTTATCCACATGAACCGGTTTTGCCTCTTTTGGCGCCTTGACACGTTCAAGGACCAATTCAACCGTAAACACACTTCCCCCCTCTTTACGGGAACGTGCCTTTAGGTTTCCATTCATCTCTTTGGCAATTTGTCTACTGATTGAAAGACCTAACCCAACTCCACCTCTCGCCTGTTGACCTTCAACGCGATAGGCTTGTTGATATTCTTCAAATAGATTTTGTTCAAAGTTGTCTGGCAGTCCAATGCCAGTATCCTTGATGTTAATAACAAAATGGTCCTTACCAGCCCCCTTCGCGTTACGCCTCCCTTTGAGTTCAACAGTAACCCCACCATCATCCGTATACTTTATCGCATTCTCGATTAAATTAATCACCACTTGCCGCAACCGAAATGCATCAATATTATGCCATAAATTCTCATCCATATCGGGCAGATAGGTAAGAGAGAGCCCCTTTTCTGTTGCCCGCCGCTCAACCATTCGTATACATCCCTCAATTTCTTGAGGAAGACATGCTGGGGCTGGATTAAGCTCAAGCCGACCTGCATCAATACGGCTCCAATCGAGTAAGTTGTTGACAAGATTTAAGAGGTGAGCGCCAGCGTCCTTTAATCGAACATAATATTCCTGACGCTGATCCTCATTTCGCTCTTCCATCAAAAGGTCAGAAAACCCTAAAATAGCATTTAGAGGGGTGCGCATATCGTGGCTGACAGTGCGTAAAAATCTAGCTTTTGCCTGTTGGGCATCTAGTCGGCGCGCAGCTTCAACTTGTTTTGCTCGCGCTTTATCCGCAATGGCAAGACTGGCGGTCACGAGCAGGGTCACGACCGAGAACCCGAACGGCCGCAACAGTCTACCGGCTACGTCATGGACGGTCTGCGG
>JBCCMT010000147.1:0-5329 GCA_039026195.1 Pseudomonadota bacterium
CCGCTCGCTCGGGTCAAGCTCCAGCAAGCGGGCGGCGAAGGGGGTCTTCCTCTCCTTCCAAAGTCCTGTGGCCATCCCCGGGGTGGCGACCATGAATTTCCTCCGCACCGCGCTTAACGCGCAGCATATCGCGCGGGGGGAAGAAGAGGTCTCCTCCGCTGACTTCCTGAAAGTCTTTCGGGAGAAGGCGAAAATCGTTGGTCTCACCCCGGAGAAATTAAAGCGCCCCTTTAATGAGGGCTATTCGGGCGGGGAGAAAAAGCGCATGGAAATGCTGCAAATGGCGCTATTTGAGCCCCGCTTTTGCATCATGGATGAAACCGATAGTGGCCTTGATATCGATGCCCTCAAAATGGTGGGGGAGGTGGTGAACACTCTGCGCGGGCCCGATCGCGGCTTTTTGGTGATCACCCATTATCAGCGCTTGCTCGATTATATCAAACCTGACCGCGTGCACGTATTAGCGGGCGGCAAGATTGTGAAGTCCGGCGGGCCAGAGCTAGCCGCGGAGCTTGAAAGCGGCGGCTATGACCAGTTTACGGAGGCGGCATAAATGGCCCAGCCCACCAAAGCCGAAGAAAGCTTAATGGCGAGCCTGCCCGATGGGGAGGTGGCAGAGCTGTTGCGCGCCCAAGGCCTGCCCCATCGGCGGGTCGAGGCCTGGAAATGGTCCGACCTTCGCGCCGCCGCGCGGGAGGAGCGGGCGGCTTCGTTGGCTTATCAAGCCCATTTGCCTGCACGTTCTTCAAGTGAGGTGTATGCAGAGGTTCACCTGGCAAATGGTGAGTGTCAATCTAGTTTTGATTTTTTGAGCCAACGTCCCGCAGAAGCGGAAGTGTTGGTCCAAAGTGCTATTGCCTCTATGGCCACGGCAGCTCCCATTTATCAGATCCTATGGGATGAGGTCGCGCCAAAGACCATGCGGGTGCGTCGCTTTTCTGATGGCCACGGCTATCATGCGGACCGTGTGAAGATCGTGGTGGAAGAGGGGGTGACAGCCACCCTCATCGAAAGTCATGAGGCAGTGGGCGCGCCCTTTGCCAACAGCCTGACAGAAATTCACTTAAAGCCAGGCGCGCATTTGACGCGCATTGTGATCCAGCCCCTGGCGCCAGAGGCGCTTCTCATCCACACCACGCTACCTGTAGTGGAGGGGGGGGCAACATATCGTCAGACCACAATGGGTTTTGGGGCGCATTTTGCCCGCCATGAGATGCACATGGTGTTGCGTGGAACTGCTGAGGTGCAGGTGGATACCCTCTACCGGCTGGACGGTAAGGCGCACACGGATTTTACCTCCCACATTCATCATCAAAGCCCTGATTGTAAAGTGGACCAGCTTTGCAAAGGCGTTGTGGATGGCGAAGGGAAGGCGGTCTTTCAAGGGAAATTCCTGGTGGACCAAATCGCCCAGCGCACGGATGCGAAAATGGCCCACCATGCGCTATTGGTCTCAGACCGGGCGTCGGTCAACGCAAAACCTGAGCTTGAGATTTATGCAGATGAGGTGGAGTGTGCCCATGGCAACACTGCCGGGGCGCTCGATGGCGAAGCTCTTTTTTATCTGCAGCAACGGGGGCTTTCGGCGAACGAGGCACGGCGTCTCCTCATTGAAGCCTTTGGCGCGGAGGTGCTTGACCGGGTGGAGGATGAGGCCTTGCGGGCGGAGCTGACAACACTGTTCAGGGGGGCGGAATGATAATCTTCCCTCACCCAAAATCAAAGATATTGACCTCTCCCATAGGGAGAGATGACGTCTTACTAAAAATGTCATCCTGGTTTCGAGCAGTAGCGAGAAGACCGGGACCCATAATAGATAAAATTAAGTTTGTACCCAGAGAACAAACTTCTTCTATTATGGATTCCTGGTCGTCGCAAGGCGCCGCCCGGAATGACAATGCGCGAGGTGAAATATATTAATGACCTTCAGTATTGATCATTTCCGGGCGCAATTCCCCATATTATCCCGTGAGATTCACGGGGAACCCCTCGTGTATCTCGACAATGCGGCCTCCGTGCAAAAGCCGCAAACGGTGATTGATGTGCTCACCACCACAATGACTCAAGGCTACGCCAATGTCCATCGGGGGCTGCATACCTTGTCGAATGAAGCGACCATGGCCTTTGAAGCAGCGCGGGAGTCAGCCCGAAAATATCTGAATGCAGAAAGCACCGACGAAATCATCCTCACCATGGGCGGTACGGACTCGGTTAATCTGGTGGCCAATAGCTTAGGCCAGTCGCTTGAAGAAGGGGATGAAATCATCCTCACCGTGATGGAGCATCACTCAAATATTGTTCCTTGGCATTTTCTGCGGGAGCGAAAGGGCATTACCCTCAAATGGCTTGAGATTGATGATGATGGCCAGATTGATATGGAAGCCTATGAGGCGCTCTTCACGGAGAGAACGAAACTTGTTGCCATCACGGCCATGTCCAATGTTTTGGGCGCAACCACGCCGCTGAAACAGATGGCGGAGATTGCCCATGCCCATGGTGCCCTAATCCTCACCGATGGGTGCCAGCACGCCGTGCACGGACCAGTAGATGTGCAAGACCTGGGCGTCGATTTTTATGTCCTGACCGGGCATAAGGTTTATGGCCCCACAGGCGTTGGCGTCCTTTACGGGAAAAAGTCTGTGCTCGACACACTCCCGCCCTATCGCGGCGGGGGAGAGATGATCGATGTCGTTACCCAAGACACGATCACCTATAACGACCCGCCCCACCGGTTTGAGGCGGGCACCCCGCCTATCACGGAAGTCATCGCTCTTGGTGCTGCTTTTGAATGGATGATGACCCAAGACATTGCCGGGCTACAAGCCCATGAACGGGCGCTGACGGACCATGCGATGGAGGCCTTGGGCGCCACTAACATCGCGCAGCTATTTGGTCGGTCTCCGGATAAAGGGCCCGTGGTGGCCTTCAACCTTGAAGGTGCGCACCCCCATGATGTCTCCACCATCCTTGATCGCCAAGGGGTGGCCGTGCGCGCAGGGCACCATTGTTGTCAGCCCTTAATGACTCGCCTCGGCGTGACTGCAACTGCGCGGGCCAGCTTTGCCGCTTATAATACCCATGATGAGGTGGACACCCTTGTGGCCGCCTGTACCAAGGCCCATAACTTATTGAGTTAAATATGAGTGATATGGATAATTTTGACCCAGAAACCGGTGCGCGAGATATGATTGATCTTTCGCCCCAGCCAGAAGAGACCTCTCCGGAAGTCCATTTGGCGGATATGACCGAGGCGATCGTCGCAGCCCTGAAAACCGTGTATGACCCTGAAATTCCAGTGGATATTTACGAACTCGGTCTTATCTATAAAGTTGATTATGATGAAAAAGATACGGTGAAGATCGAAATGACCCTCACTGCGCCTGGTTGCCCCGTAGCGGGCGAAATGCCCGGCTGGGTCGAAACCGCTGTGCGCCGGGTGGACGGGATTGAGCATGTGGAGGTCGAGATGACCTTTGAGCCGCCCTGGTCCATGGAGCGGATGTCCGATGAAGCCAAACTTGAATTGGGATGGATGTAATGGCCCGAGCCAAACCAAAAGTTCTCACCCTTACCGACCGTGCCGCGGCGCGAATGACCACGATTATGTCGGCGGCCGATGAAGCCTATATTGGCGTGAAAATCGGCGTGAAAAATGGCGGCTGCGCCGGCATGGAATATACCATGGACTATGCGACGGAGGCTGCGCCCCTCGACGAAGTGGTGGAAGATAACGGCATCACCATTTTGATCGACCCGAAAGCCATCCTCTTCCTGCTCGGCACAGAGGTAGATTATGTGACCGAAAAGCTCTCCAGCCGCTTCGTTTTCAACAACCCCAACCACACAGATGCTTGCGGTTGCGGGGAAAGCGTCACCATCATCCCCGCAAGGGCTTGACCCATACGCTTTTTAAACAATCTTGCCTTACTATAACCCAGGTTACAGGGTCTAACGAAACCAAAGAGTAGAATTTTACGTTTATTCACTTGGATATAGCGTGAAAATCAACTTAAGGTTTTGTCTAATGAAATTCACATTCTTAATGTGAGACAAATAGGGGTATGATCATGGCGGGTTGCGCTCATCAAATCTGGGATTGCTTAAGAAAAACTATTTTAGCATCAAGCTTTCTAAGCATCGCCGCCTGCGGTGGGGGCGGCGGCGGCGGTGGGAGCGCTAGTCCCTCCCCAACGCCCCCTGCAACACCTGCACCGCCCCCTGGGCCCACCTTCAGTGTGACCGGCACCTTGACGGGCAGTTCATTTTTGGTCGCCGACAGCGATGTGAATGATAGTTTTACGGGGATCATCAGAAATAACACTGTGACCACGGCCCAAGCCATTTCGGTGCCCGCCATTATCAAGGGTTATGTCACAGAATCCGCCACAGGTGTGTCAGGTGATAATTTTCAATCTGTTAATGACGCATTTGATGTCTATTCTTTAGAGATTGAAGCGGGTCAAAGCATTATCTTAGAAATTGCAGACTTTGATTTCTCAAACCCTGCCGCTGTAAATTTAAATATTTCTGTACTCGACATAAATAGTAATTCCATTGGCTTTTCTTCAAGTCTAACGCGTACGGAGCAGCTGACTATTGCCACAGCGGGAAGTTACTTTTTAGTTGTAAGTGCTGAGGCAGGGGCATCTAATTACACCGTTACAATTAGCTCTGAACTTGCCAACACAAATATCGGTGCCCCGGTGGAAGTTGCCCGTATCGCCCCCCATCAAATTGAGGTTCGCAAAACGCCGCGCAATGCGGTTCAAGCCATGAATGCCCTCTCCCCTGTGATGACCACACAAAGTCTTTCGAGTTTCAGCGGTGGATTAAAGGTTGGTGACATCATTGATGTGAACCCAACAGATATTGTGGCTAGGTCTCTGGCCAATGAAAGCGGCGCTGATTGGTCAGAGGTTCTGAAAAAGGAGGGGGTGACACCCCAGTCGGTGAACACTGACCCTTTATATGAACAACGCATAGCGCTGCTTCGCCAGGTGAATATGATGAACAGGGCGGAAGGTCAAGATACCTTCGCCGTGGTTCAACAGCCTGAGCTGTTCCAAATTTCAAGTGATCCGACCCCGGACCCTTTCTTGCAGTGGAACTTGCCGGACATCGGGTGGCAAGAGGCACAAAACTTAATTAGCGCTGCGGAGACAGCGAATGGGGGGGCATTTCCCTATCGGCCTTTGATTGCTGTTATCGATTCAGGGGTGAAAACAGATCACCCTGAGATCTCATCTGTTCTTGTGGATCAGCGAGAATTCGTGGCCTCTTTCTTTGATGGTGATGGATTTGAGGCGGAGGCTGAAGAGCAAGTGCGGCC
>JBCCMT010000148.1:0-5320 GCA_039026195.1 Pseudomonadota bacterium
CTATTTTATAGCCTGCAGCAGCAGTCTTGAAAAACCCACCATCCTGGCTAATGATCATGGGTCCCTGGACCCCGACACCCTATATGAAGGATTAATGATGGCCGCTAAAATAAAGGAAATTGCGTGACCGATCGAAAAGACGAGATGAAACCACGCCTTGTTGCCATAGATGGCCATCGCACCGATGAGGAGCTACCGGGGGATCGGTTGGCAGGGGCCAACACCTCCCCTCACCCTGATGATGTGGGCGCGAATGATGAGGCGATCCGTCTGAAAATTTCTCAGCTTGAGGAGGAACATCGTGATCTTGATATCGCGATCAAAAGCCTTGAAGAACGTATGCCCTATGATCGCTTAACGATCCAACGCCTTAAAAAACGGAAACTTGTTTTAAAGGATGAGATTAGCGAGCTACAAGAACAAGTCCTGCCTGATATTATCGCATGACCCGGCTTTTTCTACTCGTTTTTCTCGTCTTCACGTCCCCTGCTTTTGCACAAAGCAAGGCACCACTTGAAGAAGAGAAAAGAGAAGCTGTTTCCTACGCTCGCATCCAAACCTCTTTTGGGGATATCGACGTTGAGCTTTATGAGGGGCTTGCGCCGCTGACCACAGCGAACTTTTTAGACTATGCGAAAAGCGGTTATTATGACCGGCTGATTTTTCATCGCGTCATCCCAGGGGTATTGATCCAAGGGGGCGGTTTTAATGCCTTTCTTGGCAAACGCCCTACAAATGATCCGGTCCCGAATGAAGCCAGCAATGGGCTAAAAAATACCCGCGGCAGCCTTGCCATGGCGCGTCATCAGGACCCTGACAGTGCGACGGCGCAGTTTTTCATCAACTTGCAAGATAATCCCCGCCTCGATCGGAAAGGGGAGGTCTATAAAAAGGACGCTGGTTATACTGTTTTTGGTCAAGTGATCCGCGGCATGGAGATTGCAGACAAAATTGGCGCAGTCCCCACGGGGCCTGTACAAGCTGGAGAGGTGTATTTGGAAAAGGGTGTGCCTCTTGACCCTGTTCTCATCCTCCGCATTGATCCGCTTGCGCATGACCCCATGATAGAAGAGTGAACCCCATGACCCCTTTTAATGCTGATCATGCGCCCCCGGTCACCTTGAACATTCGCGGGAAAAAGCGCCTCTTCGACATTGATGACCCTGATCTGCCCAAATGGGTGGAGGAGATTTCTTTTTCCGCAGATCATTATCCCTATACGAAGCCATTGGATAAGAAAAAATATAAAAGTGATCTGAAAAAACTTCATATCGAATTGGTGAAGCTACAATATTGGCAAGAGGCGACCGGCAAGCGGATTATCTGCGTATTTGAAGGTCGGGATGCGGCAGGGAAATGCGGCTCCATCAAAGCCATGCGCGAAAATCTGAGCCCCCGGCGCGCACGAATCGTAGCCCTCCCCAAACCGTCCGACCGGGAGCAAGGGCAATGGTATTTCCAGCGCTATGTCGCGCATCTTCCCACCGCCGGAGAGCTCGTGCTCTTTGACCGGTCTTGGTATAACCGCGCAGGCGTGGAGCCGGTGATGGGGCTTTGTACAGATGAAGAGACCAAGTCTTTTTTGCGAGAGGTCCCTTCCTTTGAATCCGCCCTGACGCGAGATGGGATCATGGTGTTTAAATATTGGCTCGCCATTGGTCGAGAGACCCAATTAAAGCGCTTTCATGATCGCCGCCATGACCCGCGCAAAATTTGGAAACTCTCCCCCATGGATATTGCAGCCCTTGATAAATGGGAAGCTTATACCGCTGCCCGCGACCGTATGCTGAAGGCATGTCACACCAAAAGCGCGCCTTGGACCGTCATTCGCATGAATGATAAAAAACGAGGGCGGCTCAATCTGCTCCGGCATTTTCTCAACCATATTGATTATGACGGCAAAGACGAAGACGCCATTGGCCGCGTAGATAAGGCCATTGTCATTCCTGGTGATGAATATTCAGAGGATTAACCCACCAGGAAAACTGCGGCTAACCCGAGGAAGGCGAAAAAGCCCACAATATCTGTCACGGTGGTGACAAAGACGGCAGATGAAACCGCCGGGTCCGCCCCGGCCCGCTCAAGCCCCAACGGGATGAGAATACCAGAAAGCCCCGCTGCCACCATGGTGATAATCATCGCCGCCGCGAGGACGAGGCCTAAAATAAGCCCCTCCCCCGGGGCGCCCTGGCCCAAGGTTTGATACCATATTCCCGCTGCGGTCCCCAATAAAATGGCAAACGCCAGCCCATTGATAAAGGAAACCGCCGTCTCACGCCCCACAATGCGGAAGGCATTGGACGCTGTGAGGTCACGGGTGGCTAAATTCCGTACCGCAACGGTCATGGTCTGGGTACCGGCATTCCCCCCCATGGAGGCAACAATGGGCATCAAAATAGCTAAGGCCACCACTTGGGCGATGGTGGCATCAAAGAAGCTGATCACGATGGAGGCAAGAATGGCTGTGCCCAAATTAATCAAAAGCCAAGTGAAGCGAGACCGCGCCATTTTCGGGATGGGCAAAGACAAACCACTTTCGTCTGTCCCCACCCCTACCAGGGCAAGCATGTCTTCGTCCGCCTCCTCATGGACCACTTCGACCACGTCATCGACGGTCACCATCCCCACAAGGCGGTCCCCGCCATCCACCACAGGGGCGGAAATGAGGTTATATTTCTCAAACAGGTAAGCCACTTCTTCTTGGTCAGTTTCTGCTTTGATCCTAAAAATGTCGCCTTCCATTAAATCCGTGATCAGCGCATCCCGCGGGGCTTTCAAAAAGCGAGAGAGGGCTACACTGCCCATCACTTTATAGGCAGGGTCCACCACAAAAACTTCATAGAATAAATCGGGTAGTTTTTCTGCGGATCTCAGCCGGTCAATGATTTGGCCCACCGTCCAAAAGGAGGGCGCTGCAAAAACCTCTTGCTGCATCAGGCGCCCGGCGCTTTCCTCCGGGTAATCAAGGGCGGCCTCAAGGGCCAACCGGTCGCCCACGGGCATTTCAGCGAGCACTTCAGCCCGGTCCGCCTCATCCATGTCCTCAAGAACAAAGGCCGCTTCGTCGGTATCAAGCTCACTCACCGCCTCTGCCAATTGTTCGGTGGGCATGGCGTCGATCACAGCGTCCCGAACATCCTCTTCAAGCTCCACAAGGGTTTCAGCCTCTAACTCATCCCCCAAAAGGGTGGTTAGTCGCGGGCGAGAGGCATCTGGCAATTGCTCAAAAAGGTCCGCCACATCAGCGGGGCGGAGGTCAGCGCAGAGGCGTTTGACCTCCCCCGCCTCTTCCTCGTCAATTGCATCGTTAACGGAGCGAATAAAATCAGTTGTCAGCGACATCCGCTCATCAAGGGCTTGGCCTTCTTGAAGCTCGTCTTCCAAAACCTCTATGGCACCTTCTGGGAGAGGGGAGCCCTCCTCTTGTGGCGGGACAGTGTTTTGAGGGTCATGGGAAGACGATGAGGCCATAGGCGATGGTCCTTACAGGTAAAAATTGAAAAAGACTGAAGGCCATTCAATAGATATCATAAATATCTTAAATTTTCAATCAACCTATCAAAATTTTATCATCTGCCTACTTATTATATTTTACCGATCAAAATTGATGACACCAGAGGAGACAATGATAAAAACGATTACCCAAATAATGGTGGTGATCCAGGTGGTGCGCTTAATTTTAAACCATAGCTGGGGGTTATTGGGCGCGCCGGGCTCCACCCCCTCCACATGGGTGCCCGCTTCATCCTCCCATACCCCCTTCACCCGCATGGGCAGCACCGCAAAAAGGACCGTCCACCAAATAATAAGAAAGGTCACAATACTGCCAACAATACCCATATCTTATTTCCTTAAAATCATCACAGAAATATCACCGCGCTTGCCCCAGCGGGGGAAAAGCTCATTGCGAATGGCGCGGCGCACACTCATCTCCACATGCTTATCGTCTCGCTTTTTGGGTTTTGGCATATTGTCGAGCATATCCTCCACCGCCTGTTCTGCAAGGGACAAGAGACCATCCCCGTCATTATCTTCCGCCGGGATGCCGCGCATCAAAAGCTCTGGCGGGGCGATGAGGCGATCTTTTTCATCAAAGCCGATGGCCACCACCATCAAACCGTCCTCGGACAATCGGCGACGCGCCTTTATGACCCCATCCCCTTGGGGGAGGAGGATACGACCATCCACATAAAGACGGCCGGACGGAACCGTGTCGATGATTTCTGGTGTCCCGGGCGCAAGGCGGATCACATCCCCGTTTTTCGGCACCACAGCGTGGGGCACCCCTAGCTCTTGGGCCAGCTTTGCATGTTCGCGTAGGTGCCGTGCCTCCCCATGGACAGGGATAGAGGTTTGCGGTTTGACCATCTCATACATGTCTTTCAGCTCATCCCGACAAGGGTGGCCGGAAACATGGATATAAGCATCGGACTCGGTAATAATCTCCACCCCAAGCTCCGTGAGCAAATTCACAAGCTCGAAAATGGTTTTCTCATTTCCTGGAATAATCTTTGAAGAGAATAAAACCGTGTCCCCTTCCTCTAAGGTAAGGTCAGGATGATCATCCCGCGCAATGCGCGCTAACGCCGCCCGCGCCTCCCCTTGGGAGCCGGTGCAGAGATACAAGACCTTATCCCGGGGCAGATAGCCCGCCTCATTCGGCTCCACAAAACTAATGCCCTTTGGTAATAAATCCACCGAACGGGCCACATCGATCATCCGCAGCATGGACCGGCCGAGGAGGCATACGGATCGATCCGTTGCCTTTGCCGCATTGCAGACAGAGACGAGGCGGGAGACATTAGACGCAAAGGTGGTCACCGCCACCCGGCCTTTTTGTTCAGCAATAACTTGGGATAAGGTACGCGCCACCTCTGTTTCAGAGCCTGACGTACCTTCGGAGAAAACATTGGTGGAATCGCAAATCATCGCCATCACGCCGTCTTTGCCTAAGGCATTCAGGGTCGAACGATCGGTTTTCTCCCCCAACACAGGCTCGGGATCGATTTTCCAATCCCCTGTATGAAGAACCGTTCCAAACTCCGTCCGTATCGCAATGGCATTCGGCTCTGGAATAGAGTGGGTGAGCGTGATAAATTCTAGATCAAAGGGGCCGAGCGTAAAATGCGCGCCTAGCGGAATAATCTTGATGGGGGGATCTGTCTCCCCCAGTTCGGCGAATTTCCGCCGTACCAGCTCTGCCGTGAAGGGGGTCGCATAGATATCACACTCAAAATCTGGCCAGAGATGGGCCACCGCGCCAATATGATCCTCATGCCCATGGGTCAGGACCATGGCGAGCATCTCCCCCCCATCGTCA
>JBCCMT010000149.1:0-5314 GCA_039026195.1 Pseudomonadota bacterium
AGGTGTGGCAATCAGGAGTGGTATATTATTTGTATACCTATTTTAAGTCGGTGCTACCGATCCAAAATATGTAAGAGATATCGAACTCGAACAGCACTCAAATAGCCAAAGGCGCGCAGTTTTAAAATAGGGAGTTCGACTGAACAGTCCTCTCTTAGCGGCGCTTACATCGAAATCTTAAAAATAATGGTGGGCGATGAGAGACTCGAACTCCCGGCATCTTCGGTGTAAACGAAGCGCTCTACCAACTGAGCTAATCGCCCGATCCGATTGAAGCTTTGGAAGAAACCCCCAAAGCATAAGATCGAAAAAGTCCTATACCAGCTTCTTCAGCGAATGGAAGCTTAATTTTGCGATGGATCACTTTCAGGCGATGTTTCATCGCCCGCAGGGGCAGATGGCGCAGGATCTTCGCCAAATATATCTAAGATATCTTCCCCGCTGACCCCTTCTTCTGTGCTGTCCGTGACCCCAGCGTCCTCGCCTGTCAGGCCTCTAATGACGTCCTCTTGGGTGATGCCCCGGTCGCCGATCAAGGCTAAAGTCATGGAGGTTGTAAAGAACAAGGCCGCCAAAATAGTTGTGGTGCGGGTCAGCGCATTCGCTGCGCCGCGGGCCGACATCAAACCGCCCCCAGCGCCGCCACCGCCGCCCATCCCCAAGGCGCCCCCTTCAGACCGTTGGAGAAGAACAACACCCACAAGGGCAATCACGATAAGCGTGTGAATAGTGAGAATCACAGCGGTCATGGCAACTCCTTAAATTACCCTCATCACAGTGTTACGATGGAGAGGGGAAAACCGCACTAAGCCGTTTAAGCGCGCCTTGTAAAGGGGAACGTTGCGCAGAGGCTATCCGATCTTCAAGTCGCATAATGGCGGCAACGGTCTCTTCAGGATGGGTGTGGTGAAGTGCGTGACCACCCCCGTTTATGACCTTCAGAGCGGCGTTAGGGATTTGTTTTGCCAAGGCACGGCCATGCACAGAAGTGATGACGGTCATATCATGGGTGCCCGTCACAATTTCTGTTGGGACGGGGATCTCATGATAGCGGGTATCCATAGCCACCAATTGTTCGTAAAGACGAACAATATCCTCCGCATTATTGTAAAACTTACTCGGCCGGAATGTCATCGCCACCCGTGTACGGTCGAAATATCGAGATGCAAACGCAGCGCCCCGTAACGCCCTTAGGGCCCCTCGCTTAGCCCCATATCGGCTGTAAAGGGCAATAAAGCTTCGGCGGAAAAGCCATCCATAAAGGGGGTTGATCGCGATGCGGTTATACCACGCCACCCCCCCGGGCCACCGGTGGGTGACAGGGGCCACCAGCACGAGACCAGAAATTTCATCTCCATAGTCAAGCGCGTATCGTAAGGCAATGGCCCCGCCATAGCTTTGCCCTAAGATAATGGGGTCTTCGACCCCGGCTTCTCTCAAAGCCTCCCTTATGGCGGCGGCTTGAACATCCAGGCGCCATCCATCTTTAGGGCGATCCGAAAACCCATGGCCCGGCCGGTCGGGCAGAAAAAGCGATCGCCCCTCCTCTAGCCTGCCCACGAGCTCAATATCCATATCAAGGGCATTGGTGGTGGACCCGTGGATCATGACCAGGGGGCGGATCCCCCTATTACCTGATCCTGCCACCTCTTCCTTCTCGCCTCGCTCGATAAGGTGGAGGGACCCAAATTTGGTCTTGATCAAACGACCTTCAGGTGGGCGATCTTTCGTCACCCGCCATTCTTCCCAATAGGACCACAGGATAATGCAAAAAAGAACCGCAAGGCCCACAAAGAAAAGAGGATTAAATCCAATCAAGCTGATATGATCCCGTAAAAGTCTTCTGCTTTTAAACTCGCCCCACCCACTAAGGCTCCATTCACATGAGGGATGGACAAAATTTCTCCAGCATTTCCAGGCTTAACAGACCCACCGTAAAGGAGTGGTATATCTGCCCCCACCGCTGACCGTAAGGCCCCATGCATTTCAGCGATATCATCCGTTTTGGGCACTAATCCAGTGCCAATGGCCCAAATGGGTTCATAGGCCACCACAAAATGTCCCTCTGTGGCGGGTAAAGAGGCCTCTAATTGAGTGGTCACAACCCTAATCGCTTTCCCGGCTTCACGGTCCGCTTGGCTCTCGCCCACGCAAATAATGGGAGTAAGGCCCGCTCTCAGCGCCGCTTCCGCTTTGGCTTTGACGATCTCATCACTCTCCCCATGGTCTTGGCGCCGTTCAGAATGGCCAACGATAGAGAAGGATGCCCCTGCATCACTGAGCATCTCCGCGCTCAGGTCGCCTGTATGGGCCCCATTTTCGCGCGGATGGCAATCTTGCCCGCCCAGTTGAAGATCATTTGCTTTGTGTTTGAAAGCCATAAGTAAAGTCGCCGGCGGGCAGATGAGAATGTCATTTTTTTCCATATCGGCCGGCGTAAGCTTTCGCTGCAAGCTTTCCACCTCTTGGACAGCCATTTTCAGCCCATTCATTTTCCAATTGCCTGCAATTAATCGCTTCACGATGTCATCTTCCTTTCACGCTTTTATCAAAAGCCCCTCATGACGGGATGTCTGCCTCTTGCCAAGACGGCTGGACGCCGCCAAACCAGCTTTTTAAAATTGTAATCTCGTCTTCGAAAATTCTAGGTGGTTTTCCTATGCTGAAGTCATTTCGTGGTGCCGTCAAAGGGGTGGGCGCTTGGATTGTGGTGGGCCTGTTTGTCATCGCCTTCTCCTTCGTGGGCGTACCGGCGTTGAACAATTTCTCCTCTTCCGATGCGATCGCGGTGGGGGACACCCGCTATTCAGTCGAAGATCTGCGCAGCAAATTTGCCAGATCCATTGAGCGTCAGCGGTTGACCCAAGGCGAAGTCCTCTCCCCCCAAGAGGCGATTGAAGCAGGTCTCTTAGATCAAACCATCACCGCCATGGCACAAGAGGCTTTATTTATTGAAGAGGCTGAGACCCTCGGCCTCACGGTTTCTGACGAAATGCTTCAGCAATATTTTCAGAACGCAGAGGGCTTGCAAAACCCCAATACGGGCAAGTTTGACCGTGAGGTGCTGTCCACCCTTTTGCGAAATATGAATATGAGCCTGACGGAGTTTCGAGAACTTGCCCGCAATGAGCTTTATCGGCGGCAAATTGATGATGCCATTGGATTGGGCGGCCCTGCCCCCAAAACCCTGGCCAATATGGTGATCCTGCGGGAGGCGGAAGAACGGGTGGTGAGCTTTACAACCCTCACCGCCCCTGACATCCCCTCCCCCGATGAGGCAGCCTTGCAATCTTTCTACGCCAGCACAGCTGAAGATTATCAGACGCCAGAATATCGTGAATATAATATGATTTTACTGGACCGAGCCGCGATCGAACCCCGCGTTGATGTGACCGAAGAAGATCTTCGCCAACTTTTTGAATCGCGATCAAACCAGCTAGACGGCCCCGCCCGCAGAAGCTTTACTCAAGCACAGTTTGATACGGTGGAGGCCGCGCAAAGCGCTCTAGACAGCATCAATCAGGGTGAAGATTTCAGAACCGTGGCAGAGGCCGCTGGCGCCACCATAGCCTCCCTTGAAAATCAAGAGCGAAGCGCCCTTGTGGATGAAAAAGTTGCAGACGCTATCTTTGGCGTGAACGAAACAGGTATTGTCGGCCCCATTGAGGGGGAGTTTGGTGTTCTTTTGGTGGAAATTGAAAATGTGGTGGCAGGGGTCAAAGCAAATTTTGCGGACTATAAAGACCAATTGGAAATTGAACTCAAAGAAGAATTGTATGCGGATCAGTTAGATATACTTTTTGAAACGGTGCAAGAGGCGGGGGATAACGGCCTGACCTTAGAGGATGTGACAGGTGAAACAGGGTTGACTTTACGGGTTGTGGGACCTGTGGACCGGAATTTTCTGACCCCCGAAGGGGCCATTGAAGACGATATCCCTTTGCAAGCCCATCTTGCCGCCTTTGCAAAATCACCAGAAGGGCTTTTCGAAGCGGTTGAGTTAGAGGATGGGGCCAGCGTTTTTGTGGAGGTCAAAAGCGTCATCCCCTCCCGTACGAGAAGCTATGACGAGGTTACCGATGATGTTCGTACTGCTTATTTAAAAGATCGTCAGCGCACAGCCCTACAAGATCAGCGTGAAGCCTTTGAACAGGCCTTGAGCGACGGGACGAGTTTTGAAGAGGCGGCAACCGGGCTTGGGGGCAATACCCAAAGCCAAACCCTTTCATTTCGAAGCCCTGCTGACCCTCTTCCCCCCTCCCTTGTGCAACAGCTGTTTAACCGGTCGATTGGGGAAACCGCCCATGAAATTTCAGAGGACCAGACAAGCGTGATTGTGGCAAGGGTTGATAATATTTCCTTTGCCCCTAATCCCCAAGCGGATTTCATGCTCGCCGCATTACAACCCCGGCTTGGCAGTACACTGTTGAATGATTATTACAATGCTTACCTGTTAGCGATGCAAGACGATCATGTTGTTACACAAAACGATGCAGCCATTGCGGCGAGCATTGGGAATGAGCAGTGAGAGACGACGGCTATCATGCACCGGCTCCTGACTTTTCCTCCTTTCAAAAGGGATATGACCAAGGCCAGCCGCAATTGGTTTACAGACGGTTCGCAGGGGATTTAGACACCCCCGTCTCTGCTTACCTTAAACTCACCCAAGACCAGGATGATAGCTTTCTTCTCGAATCCGTTGAAGGCGGTGAAAATTTAGGAAGATATACCACCATTGGGATGCGCCCTGATCTTATCTGGCGGGCACAAGGACAGAAAGCAGAAATTAATCGGGAAGCCCAGAACCATCCATATATTTTTAAAGAAGACCCCCTTCCCACCCTGGCGTCTTTAAAAGCTGTGCTGGAAGCCTCAAAAATTGATGTGGACCCAGAACTGGCCCATCGGCTTCCGCCCATGGCAGCAGGATTATTTGGCTATTTTGGGTATGATTTTGTGAGGTTGACGGAGCATTTACCTGACCGGCCGCCCTCTCCCTTCGATGTACCTGATGGTTATTTTGTACGCCCCACCCTTCTTGCCATATTTGATCATGTAAAAAGAGAGGTAGTGCTGATCACCCCAGTACGTCCAGATGCGGGACCAGAGGGGAAAAAAGATGCAAAGATCGCCTATGATGAGGCCAGTGACATCTTATCAAACGCCCTTCACGCCTTAAGACAACCTCTGGCGGAGAAAGATGAAGCCAAAGATCTCACCGCGCCTGAATTCACCTCTAACATCTTACCTACAGACTACGAAAATATTGTACTCAAAGCCAAAGACTATATTGCCGCGGGCGATATTTTCCAAG
>JBCCMT010000150.1:0-5312 GCA_039026195.1 Pseudomonadota bacterium
ATCACTTTTTTAAGTGGTCCTTATACAGTATTTAAAAATAATTTAAAGAAAGATAGGGAGTATATCATGACAGAAAAAGTGGCCATTGTCACCGGCGGTACTAGAGGGATTGGGTATGCGATCTCTGAACGGTTAAAACAAGACGGGTATAAGGTCGCTGCCTTTTATGGCGGGAATGCTGAGGCAGCGAAAATGTGCGAAGAAAAATTGGGCGTGTCGACCTATCAGTGCGATGTCTCCAATCTTGAAGCCTGTGAGAAAGCCATTGCGCAAGTGGAAGCTGACCTTGGACCGGTGGACATTCTTGTGAATAATGCAGGGATCACCAAAGATGGGGCGTTTCACAAAATGTCCGCAGACCAATGGAATGCGGTGATGGATACAAACCTCACCTCCGTTTTCAATATGACCCGCCCGGTGATTGAGGGAATGCGGAAAAGAGGGTTCGGCCGTATCGTGAATATTTCTTCCATCAATGGCCAGAAAGGCCAATTTGGGCAAACCAATTATTCCGCTGCGAAGGCGGGTCTTTTGGGCTTTACCCGAGCCTTGGCGCAAGAATCTGCCTTGAAGGGGATTACGGTCAATGCCATCGCGCCAGGATATATCGGCACCGATATGGTGGCAGCCATGGACCAAAAGGTACTTGATAGCATTGTGTCTCAGATCCCTGTGGGCCGTCTAGGCACCCCTGAAGAAATGGCGCATATGGTCTCATTCCTTGTGGGTGAGCATTCTGGCTTCATTACAGGGGCCACCATGACAGCCAATGGCGGGCAATATATTGCCGCTTAAAGCATCTTCTGGATTTTAACTAAATCGACGATGCTTTAAGCGCCTCAAATTTGAACTAAATTTTGGCGACAAATGTATCAGTTTGTCGTCATTTTTCTGCCTTTATGGATTAATAAAGGGGTAGAGCGAATGGCAAAAGCCATACACCGTCAAGATTAGGCGGTAGGGCATGGGTTTTTGGGCAATGCTCTAAGAAAGGAAGCAAGGGGCAGAGAGGAGCGCGTTCACGTGAAAGATATTTCGCATATCTCACCCTGTCCCAACTTATTTCGGCGGCGCAAGCAACGGCGTCGTATTTCTATTCTTATGTCTATGCTGATGGCACTTGTGGCGGTGAATATTTTTTTCTGGCTCCTCCCCGCCTATGCCTTCATGCTGCAAGACCCGCAAAAAGGTCCCTTTGAAAAACTTGTGGCGCCCACGGGTCTTTTAGAAAACCAGTTTGGCCAAGAGGATCGCCCTCAACTCTATCAGGTGATGGGGGAAGATATCCGCTTCGTCTTTCATCGAAAGGGGCGGGAGGCCACCATTCGCTTTGTTTGTGGGGCTTCTCCTGAAACGTGCGCTGAAGACCCGGAAAAGAGCTATTCGTTAAAGGCTGACCAAACGGGTCGGGGGGATCTGATTTTTAAAACCGCAGATGGCATTCCCGTCTTGCGGGTTACCACCACCGGCGGGGCCACGTTGATGGGTGGTGCTGGATTTGTTCCTCAAATCATTCCTGTTTCAGGGCGCGCCGTTATTTTAGCCCAAAGTGGGTAAGACGGGGGTAAATGTGGGGGAGGCCGATTATTTTCGGCGGGCGGCGAAAAAGTCTTTCAACAATTGGCTGGCTTGTTTTTCTTCTACCCCCGCAATCACTTCTGGGCGATGGTGCAGGGTCGGCTGGTCAAATAGTTTGGGTCCATGGGCAACTGCCCCACCTTTGGGGTCAGAGGCCCCGTAAATAAGGGTTTTGATCCGGGCATGGGCGATGGCGCCAGCGCACATGGCGCAAGGTTCTAGGGTGACAATCAGGGTACAGCCTGTTAGTCGATAATTGCCTGTGGTTTTGGCTGCCTTGCGCATCGCGATCATCTCTGCATGGGCGGATGGATCGGCATCACCGATAGGGGCATTGGCCCCCTCACTTAAAAGGTTTCCATGGGGGTCAAGCACCACCGCACCCACGGGCACCTCACCCTTCAGGCCCGCATGACGCGCCAGGGTGAGGGCGTGGTTCATCCACTTTATGGCTAAGGCTGGCTCCATTTCTTTTCTCTATCGCGTAATCGCCCTCCAAACAACAAAAGAGCTATGCGGAAGAGTTCATCAATTTGCTTTTCCTATCAAAGCAAAGCTTGTCTCCGTGCCGTTTCCTCCCATGTCTATTTCAGCATTTCGCAAAAAAGGCATCCCATGGATCAAGTTCGTCAGCTATTGCAAAATATGATCGGCGCAGATGGCGCCCCCCTCACTGGCGTGGGGGGCCAATCGACAGAGGCGGGGGGGCAGGGCTCTTCCCCTTTTACAGACCAAAATTTTGATTTGCAAAACCTTCTCCAAGGGAAAGGCGGGTTGGCCACCGGCGCGGTGGCAGGCGGCCTCGCGGGTCTTTTGCTGGGCGGGAAAAAATCCCGAAAGTTTGCGGGCAAGGCCCTTAAAATAGGGGGGCTCGCCGTGGCGGGCGGCCTTGCCTATAAAGCTTGGCAAAATCATCAAGCCAATAAATCAGCCCCAACTTCAGCGCCCCAGGCGGATAGGTTCCTCCCCTCCACCCCCGAAGCAGCGGAGAGTTTAAGTCATCACCTTATTCGCGCCATGATCGCGGCGGCCAAGGCCGATGGGCATATCTCAAGTGAGGAGCGTCAAAAGATCGAAGCCCAGCTGTCGAGCCTTGAGATTGGCGAGGCTGAGAAATCTTTTATTGCGCGCGAATTATCAGCCCCCCTTGATGTGGGCGCGGTGGCGGACGCGGCCCAAACCCCGGAAGAGGCAACGGAAATTTATGCGGCATCTTTACTGGTGATTGACCCTGAAGGGCCCGCCGAAAAGGGGTATTTGGGGATGCTCGCCGCGCGATTAGGGCTTGAGCAAGGTCTCGTGGAGGAGCTTCACCGAGAAGCTGAAAAAATAGCCGAATAATCAAAAAAACGTCAGCGAGATATCCTTGACTTCAAAAGCTGCGATATCTAACTGAAGGCCGTTAGCAGCCAAGTGAGTTGAGTGCTAATTGCTCATCTTACTTTGGTTAACGGTGCTAAAAATACGAATATCAACAGTTCAACCTCTCTTGGAGATACAAGATATGGCTTTTAGACCCCTTCACGATCGCGTGCTTGTCCGTCGGATCGACGAAGACGAAAAAACAGCTGGTGGAATTATCATTCCTGACACAGCCAAAGAAAAACCCCAACAAGGGGAAGTTGTGGCCGTCGGTTCTGGCGCTCGCGGTGACGATAATGAAATCGTTCCCCTTGATGTCAAAGCAGGCGACACGATTTTGTTCGGTAAATGGTCCGGCACAGAGATCAAGCTTGATGGCGAAGACCTCCTCATCATGAAAGAAAGCGACATTTTAGGCATTATGTCTTAAGCCATGTCGCTTTTTTTATGCGCGGAAAAATCATTCAGCGCATAGTATTTTTATTAACAGTATACAGAATTTAGGGAATTATAGACATGGCAGCTAAAGAAGTTCGCTTCGAAGCCGACGCCCGTGAGCGGATGCTCAAAGGGGTCGATACTCTTGCTAATGCAGTAAAAGTCACCTTGGGCCCAAAGGGTCGTAACGTCGTTATCGACAAATCCTTCGGTGCGCCGCGCACCACGAAGGATGGTGTGACCGTCGCCAAAGAAATCGAGCTGGAAGACAAGTTCGAAAATATGGGCGCCCAGTTAATTAAAGAAGTCGCCTCTAAAACGAATGACATTGCCGGGGACGGCACCACCACAGCCACCGTCTTGGCCCAATCTATTGTCAAAGAAGGCGCCAAAGCTGTTGCTGCGGGCATGAACCCCATGGATCTTAAGCGCGGTGTGGATATGGCCGTGTCCAAAGTCCTCTCCACCGTGGCGGAAGCGTCCACACCCGTGGCAGGAAATGAAGGCGTTGCCCAAGTGGGTACCATCTCTGCCAATGGTGAAGCTGAAATCGGTCAGATGATCGCCCAAGCTATGGATAAGGTCGGTAACGAAGGCGTTATCACCGTTGAAGAAGCTAAGACAGCGGAAACTGAGCTTGATGTTGTGGAAGGGATGCAGTTTGATCGCGGTTATCTCTCTCCTTACTTCATCACGAATGCGGACAAAATGGTTGCTGACCTAGAAGATCCCTTCATTCTGTTGCATGAGAAAAAACTCTCTAACCTTCAATCCATGTTGCCCTTGCTCGAAACGGTTGTGCAGTCTGGCAAGCCTCTTTTGATCATTGCTGAGGATGTGGAAGGCGAAGCTCTTGCAACGCTCGTTGTCAACAAACTCCGCGGTGGGCTGAAGATTGCTGCGGTGAAAGCACCTGGCTTTGGTGATCGCCGCAAAGCGATGCTCGAAGACATTGCGATCTTGACCGGCGGTCAAGTGGTGTCTGAAGATCTTGGCATCAAGCTTGAAAATGTGGGCATCGAGATGTTGGGGACAGCCAAGCGCGTCAATATCGACAAAGACAACACCGTGATTGTTGACGGCGCTGGTGAGAAATCAGACATCGAAGCCCGCACCACACAAATCCGTCGTCAAATCGAAGACACATCATCTGAGTATGACCGTGAAAAACTCCAAGAGCGTCTTGCAAAACTCGCTGGCGGTGTAGCGGTGATCAAAGTTGGCGGTGCGACAGAAGTGGAAGTGAAAGAGCGGAAAGATCGTGTCGATGATGCGCTCAACGCGACCCGCGCTGCGGTGGAAGAAGGCATCGTCCCTGGTGGCGGCACAGCTCTTCTTTATGCGTCTAAGGCTCTTGATGGCCTTGAAGGCGAAAATGCAGACCAAAATGCGGGTGTACAGATTGTTCGACGTGCCCTTCAGGCGCCTCTCCGCCAGATTGTGGAAAATGCTGGTGAAGAGGGCTCCATCATTGTGGGCAAGCTTCTTGAGCAAAATGACGTGAAGCATGGCTTTAACGCGCAAACTGGTGAGTATGGTAACTTGCTTGATATGGGGATTGTGGATCCTGCGAAAGTGGTCCGTACAGCCCTTCAAGATGCTGCCTCAGTCGCGGGTCTGTTGATCACCACAGAAGCGATGATCGCAGAAGCGCCGAAGAAAGACAGTGGCGGTGCCCCTGCAATGCCTGATATGGGCGGTATGGGGGGCATGGGAGGTATGATGTAAACCTGCCCTTGGCAGTTACATCATAAAGCTCCTATGCTTTACTGAAAATAATTTAAGGGCGATCCTCCGGGGTCGCCTTTTTTATTGACTAGAGCAAAGTGCGATCTATTTGAGTCACTTCCTCGCCCTTCGAGATGCCACCCTCACCCTGAGGAGCCGTCGCAAGGCGGCGTCTCGAAGGGGGGGCTCCTCAGGGTGAGGAAAAT
>JBCCMT010000151.1:0-5307 GCA_039026195.1 Pseudomonadota bacterium
CTTGGATCCGGTCCCCCGCCACGCCGGTGACCCGTTTGATATAGTCCCTGTTTCGGTCGCCTGTATTTTTAAAGACCACCACTTCGCCCCGCTGAGGCTCCCCGTCAAAAAGGCGACCCTCCAGCGGCATACGGGTGAGCGGGTAAATCAAAGAGGCCTTGGAATATCCATACTCCATTTTATCCACCAAGATAAAATCCCCCACAAGCAAGGTGGGCTTCATGGACCCTGAGGGAATATTAAAGGGTTGGAAGAAGAAGAACCGTATAAATAAGGTGATACTGACGGCGATGAGGACAGTTTTGGCGATATCCCAGGCCTCCTCCATCGCGGACATTGAGGGAGATGCATCACTGTCTACATCCGATGCTGTTGTTTTTTCAGAAGAAGTCATAGTCGGGCTTTATACTCACTCATGATCGGTCACAGCGTAGAGGATGACGAAGGCCTGCGCCAAGGGGTAATCATCGGTAATTGTCAAATGCACTTCCATCGTTCGACCGGGCGGTGTCAAGCGATCAAGATTTTCTTTTGCCCCGCCCGTAAGAACCATGGTGGGTTTCCCGCCGGGCAAGTTCTGCACCCCCATGTCCCGCCAATAGGTGCCCCTGTTGATCCCCGTGCCCAAGGCCTTTGACATCGCCTCTTTCGCCGCAAAGCGTTTGGCGTAAGAGGCCGCCCGCTCTTTACGCTTGTCGGATTTCTCGCGTTCAATTTGGGTAAAAATGCGCTGCGTGAAGCGATCCCCATGACGATCTAAAGTTTTGGCAATACGGCGGATATCTATGAGATCGCTGCCAATCCCAACAATCATACAAGCCGCCCTGTCCGTGCATCGTCGATAAGACGTTTCATCTCCCGTGTGGCCTCATGCAACCCCATAAAGACCGATTGGGCGATAAGATGGTGGCCAATATTTAGCTCCCGCACACAAGGAATAGCCGCAATATTCTGCACATTTTGAAAGGTCAAACCGTGACCGGCATGGATTTCAAGGCCAAGCTCTTCCCCTAATAATGCAGATTTATGCAAAGCATCATAAGCCGCTTGGATCCGTTTTGGCTCTGTGGCGAGCGCTGCGCCATGATATTCCCCCGTATGCAGCTCGATAATATCAGCGCCTAGCGCCGCGGCAGCCTCCACCTGTTCAGGGACGGGGTCCACAAACAAGGAAATGCGAATGCCCGCATCGCGCAATTGGTCGAGCATTGGCTTAAGGTTCTCTTTTTGCCCCGCGACATCCAGGCCCCCTTCGGTGGTGCGCTCTTCCCGCTTTTCAGGAACAAGGCAAGCCGCATTAGGCGCCACGTCGAGGCAAATGCGGATCATTTCTTCCGTAGCCGCCATTTCAAAATTCAGTGGCCGATCAATTTCTGCCTTCAGCCGATACATATCTTCGTCCCGCACATGACGACGGTCTTCCCGCAGGTGGGCGGTGATCCCATCTGCACCGGCATCGATGACCAATTTCGCCGCCGCCACCGGGTCCGGCTCAATGCCGCCCCGGGCGTTACGAAGGGTGGCCACATGATCTACATTAACCCCCAACCGGCAAGGGGGATAGTCTGCTGCCGGATTATCCCCTTGGGGAAGATGGTCTGTTTTGATCATGATTTTAGCCCTCGACTGCCAGGTTTTACCGCAGGAATATCCTGCAAATGTTTCGGCAAATCGTTAGCAGGCCAGCTCTCCACCTCTAATGTGGCAAGGGGCAGCATCGGCACGCTCAAATCGGCTTTCCCCCCTGAACGGTCAATTAAACAGGCAAGACCAAGGGGGATCCCGCCGGCTTTACGGATTGCCGCCAAGCTCTCTCTCGATGACAGCCCGGTGGAAACAATGTCCTCCACCACAATCACTTTGCCCCCGCGGGGGATTTGAAAACCGCGGCGAAGGGTAAATTCTCCCCCCACCCGTTCCAAAAACATGAAGGGACATCCCAAATGGCGGGCCACTTCATAGCCAAAAATGATCGCCCCCATGGCAGGGGAGACCACCGCCACAGGGGTCTCACCAAACCGTTCACGGATCATCGCGGCTAAGGCTTTGCAAAGGTGAGTGGTGGGGTCAGGATACATCGAAACAATGGATTTATTCAGATAAGTATCCGCGTGGCGCCCTGACGATAAGATAAAATGCCCCTTTAAAAGGGCACCGCAATCTTCAAATATCTGTAAGACATCATCTTTTGATAAGGTGTGTTGAACAGTCATGCATCCTCTTCTTCCCGACGGTCGGCGGCCACCACATAATCTGAGGCCTTCAGCGCCGTCAGAATATTTGTGAGATGGCGCGCCCCCTTCACCGTCAAATCAATACAAATTTCTGCAAAATCAATTTCGCGATGCCGAATAGAAATATCCACAAGGTCTGTATTATATTTTGTCAGTATAGACCCAATATGTTGCAAACCCTTTGTGCGATTATTCACCGTTAAAGAAATAGACGCAATGAAACGGGTCTGCGCCTCCTCACTCCAGGCGAGGTTTAGCCACTCTTGATCTTGCACATGCTCAAGTTGATCACAATTGATGCGATGGGCTAAAATCCCCCCTTCACTATCACGCACCCCGACAATGCGCTCCCCCGGTAAGGGATGGCAGCAGGGGGCCAATCTCACCGCAGCACCCGGTGTCACCCCATGTAACGAAATGGCATCACTCGGCAAGACATCCCCTGATTTAATAGCTTGGGATGTGGAAACCAGATGGCGTGCATCCATGTTCGGGAAGGCAGCTTTGATCACCTCCTGACCACTCACATCCATGGCCCCCACCGCTTCAAGCAAACTCCGCGCATTCGCATAGCCTAATTTTTTAGCCGCGCCTCTGATGGCTTTTTTATTATAGTCAATGTCTCTTGCCGCGAAGGCTGAGCTGGCAATTCGCTCCCCCAAGGCGCGTTGTTCTTTTGTTTTTAAATCCCGAAGACGACGGCGGATGCCAGCCTTTGCAGCCCCCGTGGTCACCAACCCTTCCCATCCCATGGGAATGGCGGCATTATCAGATTTCATAATCTCAACGACATCCCCATTGCGAAGGGGAGTGCGATTTGGTCGTTGCACCCCATTTATCCGGGCACCAGCATATTGATTGCCAATTTCCGTATGAAGGGCATAGGCAAAATCAATGGTGGTGGCGCCGCGCGGTAAAGGGATGACGCGCCCCTTGGGGGTAAAAGGGAAAACTTGGTCTTGGTACAAATCCATTTTGGCTTGCGCTAAAAATGTTGCCGCCCCTTCCCCGCTGTTTAACAGCCCAATCACACCGCGAAGCCAATTATAGGGGCCATATTGTCCCTCTCGCCCAATTTCGATACTCGCATCACTTTCGGTCTGGGCTGATTTGTCTTTATACCGCCAATGGGCAGCAACCCCGCGTTCGGCGGTGTCATGCATCTCTTTTGACCGGATTTGAATTTCCACACGCCCGCCCCCTTGTGGGCCGCTGGTGGCCAACACCGCCGTGTGGATCGATTGATATCCATTCGGCTTTGGGGTTGAGATATAGTCGTCAAACTCCCCTGGGATCATTTTAAAAGCTTGGTGAATGACCCCTAAGGCTTGATAACAGGCCGCCGTGTTCGCCACGATAACCCGAAAGGCATAAATATCCGCAAGCTCCTCAAAGGTCGTCCCCTTCCGTTGCATTTTACGCCAAATGGAAAAGGCCCGCTTTTCACGGGAATAGACCTCTGCCTCTAAGCCTATAGTTTGTAGCTGTGTACGTACAGTTTGAGCTAAGGCAATAACATCATGAATGGCCTGTTCACTTAACCGTTGAAGGCTCTCGCTAATGGCCTCATAAGCCCCTGGGTTTAAATATTGAAATGAAAGATCTTCTAGCTCTTCTTTGATTTTTTGAACGCCAATACGTCCGGCCAGAGGCGCATAAATCTCCATGGTTTCTTTCGCAATGCGCTCCTGCTTTTCCGCTTTTTTTAAAAAATGCAGTGTACGCATATTGTGAAGGCGATCGGCCAGTTTCACGAGCAGAACACGAACGTCTTTTGCCGTCGCCAAGAGAAATTTGGCAAAATTCTCAGCCTTCCCGTCGGTGTCCGGCGCCAGCTCCCGCTTAGAGATTTTGGTCACGCCATCAACTAATTGTGCCACTTCAGGGCCAAAGGCGGCTTTAATTTCCTCAATACTGATATTTGTGTCTTCCACCACATCATGCAGCAAGGCTGTCGCAATGGTGGTAGGGTCAAGTTTAAGATCGGTCAGTATACCCGCCACTGCAAGGGGGTGGGAGAAATAAGGGTCCCCGCTTGAGCGTTTTTGATCGCCATGGGCCTGCATGGCGAAAACATAGGCTTTGTTTAAAAGGTCTTCATCTGCATAAGGATCATAGGCTTTGACCAAATCCACAAGCTCATATTGACGAATAAAGCCTGGGGGGCGCTTAGAGGAAAGCGTTTGGGGTTTTGTCAACGTTGTCTGTTTTGCCGTTGCCTGAGAACGCGGAAAAACATCGCCTTTGTCCGTTCTCTCGCCGTGAGGAGGAATGTCAGCTTTCGCCGTGACTGAGAGACCGTCCGCCTTAACTGCTGTTGACGCCGTATGCGGCGTGCTCTGCGTCTCACCGGAATTATGTCCTTTCGTCGCCATTTTCCTTGCGACCCTTATATCATAGGCGATCAAAAACCTATTTATTGGAAGGTGAAAGTGGCGTCATGCCTGTCTGCTGAAGGGCTTGAAGCAATTCATCCTCGGAAACCGTATCATGGTCAGGCAGGTCTGCTTTTTCAGCGGCCAGACCTTCTGCATCCTCCGGCTCATCCATATCCAACTGGGTTTGGAGGGAGGTCACTAAATCCTCCACAATCGCCTCTGAAGTGATTTTATCATCGGCCAATTCCCGTAGCGCCACCACAGGGTTTTTGTCCCGTTCCCGCTCCACTTCAATCGGCGCCCCGCTCGCAATTAGGCGCGCGCGATGCGCAGCCAACAAAACCAGGTCAAATCGACTGTCTACTTTATCAATACAATCTTCGACGGTCACACGGGCCATAGGGTCTACTTTCTGTTTTTCGAAAAGAAGATGGCTTTAAGCGCTAATCATGAAAATATCAAGCTAGGGTGCGGTGACCATTTAACCATTGCGTCTGGTTCGTGTCCAAAATGGCATCAGATTAGGAGCAAAGCGCCAGGAAGGGTCACTCCCTTTCGATCATTTGCGACGCAAGCTGAGGCCATTATGGCCGAACCCCAAAGGGGCATGATGAACAACAGTCATTTTAGCGTCCGTTCTGCGCCTCAAAACGTTCCCCCGGAACGTTTTGCCCGCTGGCGCGGACCAGCTTGAA
>JBCCMT010000152.1:0-5306 GCA_039026195.1 Pseudomonadota bacterium
GATCTCTGCTGCGAGCCCCGCAAAGGCAGCGAATGTGCCTGGCACATCATCCGTATAAACAATGATTTGTAAAAACCCTTGCGGATGGGCTTGCACCAAGGCCCCGCCCATCTCTTTATGGGCATCTGTCAATGTCACTAAAAAGGCCAAATCCGCCGCTGTCGGCACGTCAATCATTGACCAAAAGGTCGGGCCCGTCCGTTCGATGAAGTGATCAAAGCTGAGCACATCCTCCGGTGCCATCATATTTCGGGCACGCGTACGCAAATGCTGTCGGCGTTGATCAAGAAAAGAGGTCAGCCCCTCTTCGCCATTTTGCAAAAAGGCAAAAATCGACTCCACTAGCAAGCGGACATCACGCTTAGCATATTCCTCCCAAGATCTAATCCCCGCTGTTCGGTGCCGACAACTGGTGACAATGGCCAAACACGCAAGTTGCCTTTCGGTTTGGATAATCTCCCCCAATTGGGATACCACAGTAACATCAGTGACATTTCGCCGTGAAGCCATGCGAAACAAAAGATCACGGTGCTGAATAGCAAAGGCCACAAGCTCAACATCGTCCTCGTGTCCTAAAATATGGGCTGATTGCGCTGTCACTCTTTCTTGAAGAGAGGTCTCATCGCTGGGCGTAAAGCCCAGTATGGTTTCTTGCAACAATAGGGCGATGTAAAGGGGGGCGGGATCCCCAAAACTTTTAGTCAGAGGCTTGGTGACAACAAAACGGCCATCATCTCGATCGTGTAATATATCGCTTAAAACGCCTACGGACCGCAATACATGTTCATCTAACGTAAACCGGCGGAAAAGACCGTATTCCACCTTTCCAATGATGGCACCATAAGAAGTAATATACCGGCCAAGCAACCCGCACTCTGTCATATAGCGTAAGATGCTTTCGACTTTGACACTCTCCGTTAGGATTTGGCGAAAAATTTTTGCGATGTCGGCGTCATTTACACTATTGGGGGTTAACCGGCGGGCCCCGCGGGTGGCTGTTTTAAAAGCATCTGGGTGCAAACTGAATTGATGTCGACCGGCCGCCCTGAATAATACAAATAAATCTCGGATATTCCCCTTTGCCTGCTCATGATCAACGAAATTAAGGCGTCCACTGCGGAAAATAAGATTGGGCTCTCCATCAACTTTCTCTTCCCCAGTTGAAGATTGGAATAGGGAGAAAACCCTACTCACATCCCAGAGTGGCGGCGACTGCTTTAACGCTTTTTCTTCTAATAAAGCACAAGCAGACCCTGTTAAACGGCCAACTTCTTTTGCATTTAAAAAATAATGCTGCATAAACCGCTCAACGGCGGATTGCTCACCACGAGGGCTGTATCCTAGTCGTTCTGCGATGAGTGGCTGAACGCCAAAATTTAGATTTTCATCGGCTCTGCCTGCAACTTCATGAAGCTGTATGCGAACAGACCAAAAGAAATCAAAAAGCTTTTGAATACGCCGCATCTCTTTAGGCGTGAATAAGCCCGGTGTATCAATAGCCGGAGACGGATCGTCCTCTAACCCACTGACATAACGGTCAATCCAGTGGAGCGTATCAAGATCGCGTAACCCCCCCTTCCCCTCTTTTATGTCAGGCTCAATCGCATAGCGAGAGCCATCTAAACGGTCATGGCGGTCATCTCTTTCTTGCAGTTTGGCTTCAATAAACCCTGTAAGGGTTTGGCGCCTCAACCGATCAAATCGGTTTTGAAAATCTGTATAGGCCTCTTCATTTCCCGACAAAAACCGGGCATCTAAAAACGCAGTGCGAATAACCGTGTCATCTGATGCCGCTTTGATGGCAGATTGAACCGTATGGGTTGCTTGTGAGAGGGGCAAGCCCCCGTCCCATAGGGCATATAAAAAGGGGGCCAACCGCGCCTCTTGATCCTCTCCCTCTAACAAAAGTAAAAGATCGATATCAGAGTAAGGAGCAAGCCGTCCCCGTCCATATCCGCCTGTCGCGACAACGGTTATTTCATCATCTAAAAGGACACTGGCCAACGCCCCCACCATATAATCCATATGCTGGCTAAGGCCTTCACTTATAGCACCGCCGTCAATTGTTGATGAGATCAGTTTTTCTTTTTTCCCCTCCCAGTACCGACGAAGGACAGCGCCTAATTCCGCGGCACTGCCTTCGGTTGACGTAATATCATGAAGCTGATGGGCAAGGGAGTCTTGGGTCACACGTCAGGCCCTGAATGTTGTAACTCTTTCAGCTGATAAAGAAGGTCTAAGGCCTCTTTCGGGGTGAGTTCATCGGGCTTTATCGTCTCCACAAAATCTTCAACGGCACTAGGGCCACTTTCCTCCTCCCCCGCATATGTCCCTTGGAAGAGGGGAAGTTCTGTCACCATATTACCCTTTGAGTTTTCAGCCTCAAGGGAGGCTAGAACTTTTGATGCCCGGGCCAAAACCGGCTTTGGGATGCCGGCAAGCTTGGCCACCGCAATCCCGTATGATCGATCTGCGGGCCCTTCTTTAACTTCGTGTAAAAACACCACCTCCCCTTTCCATTCTCGCACCGCCATGGAAACATTCCGTAGACGGGGAAGGGTATCTGAGAGTTTTGTCAATTCATGATAATGGGTGGCAAATAACCCTCGACATTGCACTTTGTCGTGGAGGTGCTCTAGCGCCGCCCAAGCGATGGACATGCCGTCAAAGGTGGAAGTACCTCGGCCCACCTCATCGAGAATGACCAAGCTCTGCCGGGTGGCTTGGTTTAAAATGGCGGCAGTCTCAACCATCTCCACCATGAAGGTTGACCGCCCTTGGGCCAGATCATCCGACGCCCCTACGCGAGAGAAAAGCCGGTCTACCACCCCTAAACATGCCTTTTGGGCGGGCACAAATGAGCCCGCTTGGGCCAACACCACCAGAAGGGCGTTTTGCCGAAGAAAGGTGGACTTGCCCGCCATATTTGGTCCCGTGACGAGTAGAAGTTCTGATGACTGATCATTGCCTAAACAGCAATCATTGGGAATAAAGGCTGAAGCCCCTTGGTCCTTTGCCACGGCCCGTTCCACCACAGGGTGGCGCGCTTTTTCAACGTCGAACCGAATGCCCTCTTCCATCTGAGGGCGCACAAATTGTTGCTCAATGGCTAAACATGCCAAGGCGGAGGTCACATCAATGACATCCAGCCCATTCGCACACGCCCCCAAATCCTCATAGCGTGCCATGACCTTTTCCACGAGCTTTTCAAAGATCGTCAGCTCCAGCGCGATGGCCTGATCCCCTGCCCGGACAATTTTCGCATCCAAATCTGCAAGCTCTGGGGTCGTGAACCGCACAGCATTGGCAAGGGTTTGCCGATGACGGAAAATATCCTTAAAGGGGGGCGCTGTCATTTTATCGGCATGAACAGCGGTCACCTCAATCATATATCCCAAAACTTTGGAATGCTTGATCTTTAAGCTTTTAATATCTGTTTGCTGACGGTAATCATCCTCTAGCTTTGCGATGATCCGGCGGGCATTATTTTTAAGGCTCCGCATTTCATCAAGTTCGGCGCTATAGCCCTCTGCAATAAAGCCCCCTTCCCTTGCCAAAAAGGGAAGCTCCGCCCCAAGGGATCGCGTTAGCTGACCGATCAGATCTGAAAAGCCGCCTTTACCTGTTGCCTCTAAGGCGTGCATGGCCTCCTCCAACAAGGGCGGCAACGGCAATCCTTGGCGGGGGTCATTGAGCCCCGCCGCCACCTTTCGCGCCGCCTGCAGACCATCACGAAGGGCAGCTAAATCCCGCGGGCCCCCTCTGCCAAGGGAGAGACGGGAAAGCGCTCTGGCCAAATCGGGGGTTGCCCCAATCTGGGCTTGCAGATCCTCCCGCCGCTTCTGGTCGTCGACAAACATCGCCACAGCGTCTAACCGCGCATTGATCCCTTCAACATCTGCCAAGGGTGAAGCCAGCCAACGGGACAAAAGCCGTCCGCCCCCGGCGGTTTTGGTTTGATCAATGGCATCCAGTAAAGACCCCTTGCGCCCGCCCCGGCTTGCTTCCGTCAACTCAAGGGAAGAACGGGTGGCCGCATCAATCGCCATACGTCCCCCCGGGGCTTGCCGCACAGGGGGTTTAAGACGCGGCATGGCTTCGATTTGGGTCAGCTCTAAATACCCCATGAGGGCCCCCAAGGCTGATATCTCCACTGGGGTGAAGGCCGCAAAGCCGTCTAACGTGGCCGTTTCATAGATATGGGCAATCCGTTCTTTTGCGGACTTGGCTTGGAAATGTGACTTATGCAGAGGGGTTTGGGGAAGATCCCCCAAACTGCTGATAGGTTCAGAAAAAGGTGGGTGATCTTCCTGATATAAAAGCTCCGCCGGAGACAAAGCGGCAATCACATCTGGCAATTGGTTTTTTGAAACGGCCTCCACCGCGACATCCCCGGTGGATAAATCAACAGACGCCAAAGCAGCCCCGCCGGGGGTTTCTGCTAGCGCGGCGAGATGATTATGACGACGTGCATCTAGTAGTGAATCTTCCGTAATCGTTCCTGGCGTCACCACACGAACAATATCCCGCGCCACCACTGATTTTGCGCCTTTGCGCTTTTTGGCCTCACTCGGATCTTCGGTTTGCTCACAAATGGCAACAGAGAAGCCTTTTTTGATCAATCGGGCCAAATACCCCTCTGCGGCGTGAAAGGGCACACCGCACATGGGAATGTCTTCCCCCTCTTTTTTGCCCCGGCGGGTGAGGGTGATGTCTAAAGCGCTTGAGGCTTTGACCGCATCGTCAAAAAACAGCTCATAAAAATCCCCCATGCGATAAAATAAAAGGGCTGCCCCCGCTTTTGCTTTAATGGAATGATATTGCGCCATCATGGGCGTCATTTTTGCCACCGCTTTATCTAAGGGCGCACCATCCATGGCTGAAGTCTCCTGTTTCCCTTCTCTTAGAGGATGCCAGCTAGAGGGAAAAGAGCAGAAGCCTGGAAAGCTTGTGGATAACTTGAGCTTAGGGTGCGGTGACCATTTAACCATTTGTCTGGCATGTACTGAAAAACAGTCAGTTTTAGGACCGAGGAGGGTGAGGAGAGAAAAACAATGAAATTGTTTTTATGACGAACGAGATAGACATGCTGGCATATTCAACGAGTTCAAGCTGGTCCGCGCCAGCGGGCAAAACGTTCCGGGGGAACGTTTTGAGGCGCAGAACGGACGCTAAAATGACTGTTTTTCATCATACCCCTTCGGGGTTCGACCAAAATGGCCTTAGCTTTCGTCGCAAATGCTCAAAAGGGAATGACCCTTCCTTGCGCTTTGCTCCTAACCTAAAGCCATTTTGGACACGAACCA
>JBCCMT010000153.1:0-5304 GCA_039026195.1 Pseudomonadota bacterium
CACATCGATGGAGCCCCCCATCATATTTAAAAGCTCTTTGGTTAAGGCCAACCCCACCCCTAATCCCCCATTGCGGGAGAGCATTGATCCTTCTGCAGAGAATTTGTTGAAAATGGCGTCTAAGCGACTTTCAGGGATACCGACCCCCGTGTCAGAAACAGAGATATTGAGGAGAGTATCATCCTTTCCCTGAACTTCTAAATTCGCATCTAAACTGACCTTCCCCCGATTGGTGAATTTCGCTGCATTGTCCAAAAGATTAGCCAAAACCTGTTCGACACGGGCGGGGTCCCCTATCGCTTCAAGATTTTGCGGCAAATCGACGTCGGCTTCAAATGCCAGTCCTTTATCATGGGTTAGATGCTCCCCCAAATGCACTGCCCGGCTAATGGTTTCTGCCAGTTTATAGGTCGTATCCTCAAGGGCGAGGGAGCCTTTATTCATTCGGTGCGCATCAAGAATATTATTCAAAAGCGATAAAAGATGATCCCCCGCAGCAGACATTTGGGCCACTTCGTCAGCGAATTTGTCCTCAGCTTGATCATTGATTGTGTCGGCCATGCCCAAAATTGCATTGAGGGGGGTGCGCAATTCATGGGAGGCGGCTTGTAAAAAATGCCCCTTCGCTGCGTTCGCGGCAACGGCTTCATCCTCAGCCTTTTTCGCCATTGACTTGGCCCCCTCCACCTCCTCAAAGGCGCGCGAAATCTCATCTCTCATGGGGCGGAAAATAACAAAGGTGACAAAGCCCAATAACCCAAGGGCGCTCAGCCAAAGAAGGGTGTCCACAATAATCGCAAAACGCACCCCTTTTTCTGCATTACTTTCCAGTATACGCACCATAAGACCGTGGGTTTGCATCATGGAATCCGCCGCCGCAGAGGCCACACGATCTCGGCGCAACGCCGCTGCAGCCCATTCGGGGCCTATGGGGGGGATCAATGTCAAACTCTCAGCATGTTCTAAAAATAACCGAACCTGATGGTCAAAGGGGGCGTGCTGATTATGATAGATATTCCGGAGAGGGTCTAAAAACCGGTTTAAATGCGCGCTCTCTGAAGAAGGGCTCGACAAAAGATCATGGGCTTTGCGCATCTTGCTCACGGTAAAGGCTAGTTCTTGGCGAAGCTGCTCCGCTTGAATAAGGGTCTCAGCGCCGTCAATGGCCTTGATGATAAAGCCAATGCGCTGGGAAAGCGCGCGCTGCTCTGTTACCGTGATCAAAGCTTCCGCCCGGTGGGCCTCTAGGGAGGAGATATAAACCGACGCCCCAAAGGTCATACTGACAGCAAGGGTCAGCAGCACCACAGCACCGTGGTAGCGTCGCTCAAATATTCGGCGAAGGCGTTGTGATGCGCGACTCATATACCGTTTTTAGCCCAATAGGTTACCCTGAAAGCGCGTTGTACGAGAAATGAGTTTGAAATCAGTTAAGTATCCTTTTCTTTGGAGATATAAATGCAGCAACAGGGTGAACAGGGTTTACCATGATGGCCATTGAGATGACCGCCCCCGGCGGGGCTGACGTCCTCATGCCAACGCAAGTGAACCGCCCCGTGCCAAGACCGGGGGAGATTTTGATCAAGGTCGCCGCCGCCGGGGTCAACCGACCAGACATATTGCAGCGACGGGGCCTCTACCCCCCGCCCCCCGGGGCCAGTGACATTTTAGGCCTTGAAGTCGCAGGCACCGTTGAAGGGGAAAACCACTATTTTCCCAAAGGGTGCCGCGTGATGGCCCTTCTCCCGGGGGGAGGATATGCTGAATATGCCGTGGCGAAGGCAGATCATGTGATTGAAATTCCTGATCATTTAAGCTTTGAAGCCGCCGCCGGCCTGCCTGAAACAGTTTATACCGTTTGGGCCAATGTGATGGAGGCGGGCGCTTTGCAAAAGGGGGAAACCCTGTTTGTCCACGGGGCCACCTCTGGCATTGGGACGATGGCTGCCAGCATAGGCAACGCCTTTGGTGCGACGGTTTACGGCACCGCGGGCTCGCCTGAAAAATGCGCCGCCGCAGAGCGCTTGGGTTTTGCCAAATGCTATAATTATAGAGAAGACGACTGGGCGGACCAAATGGTGAAGCAGGGCGGCGCAGATGTGGTGCTGGATATGGTTGGGGGCGATTATGTGGCTAAAAACCTGTCTTTTCTGAACCATCGCGGGCGGCATATCTCGATCGCTTTTCTGCAAGGCGCCACAGCAACCCTTCCGATTTTTCCGGTGATGCAGAAACAATTGGTCTTAACGGGTTCCACCTTGCGGGGGCGAACCGATGACGAAAAGGCAAGGTTAACGGCAGAGATTGAAGAACATATTCTGCCCCATATCCGATCCAAAAACATTCTCCCCATTATTGATCGTGTTTTTCCAATGCAAGAGGCTGCCCAAGCGCATGGGCATATGGAACAGGGAGATCATGTGGGGAAGATCATTCTCAGCGTCTGAAATAGGTGGTTGTGATGATGGCAAAGCCCCTATATATATGAAGTCACGTTATCGCGACGCCTTCCCGGACATTTTCCAAAGACGACGCGCCCCTGGCCGCCCCAGGGGAGATGAGAACATATAATTTATAGCTGCCCCATCAGCTATGCCATGGAGATGATGATGAGTGACCGGCCCTTAATGCCTAAAGCCACCGCTGTTTGGTTGATTGACAATACGGCCTTAACCTTTGACCAAATTGCTAAATTTTGTGGTCTGCATGTTTTAGAGGTGAGCGGTATTGCCGACGGTGATGTGGCCGCAGGGGTGCGCGGGATTGATCCGATTACGCAGCACCAGCTTACGAGAGATGAGATTGAAAAAGCGGAAAAAGACCCCGACTATGATCTAAAACTGCTCCGCCCTAAAACAATTGTTGCCCCACCAAAGAAAAAGGCACCGCGTTACACCCCCCTCTCCCGCCGGCAAGAGCGGCCTAATGCCATTGCGTGGATTGTCCGTAATCACCCCGAAATTCCCGATGCCCAGATTATCAAGCTATTGGGCACCACGAAAACCACCATTCAATCCATTCGCGATAAATCCCACTGGAATTCAGCGAATTTAGAACCCCAAGACCCTGTCGCCCTCGGCCTATGTTCTCAATTCGATCTTGATATGGCGGTCCAAAAAGCAGCCGACAAACGCGCCAGCATGGAAGCGGAAGGCAAAATTACCGAAGGGGCGAAACTTGCCCCTGCCGCTGAGACGGAAAGCCCTGAAAAAGCGACGGATTTGGATAAGGTTTTTGCCAATTTCAGCGATGAAAGCGAGGGGAAGGATTAATCTCTTCCCTCCTTTTAAGCGACATGCAACTTGTCCTAAACGCCATAGATCGCTTTCGATGTAACCTTTGCCGGCACGCACCGAACATCAAAGCAGCAAATAGGAAATAAACCCATGTCCCGCTCTTCTCTTTTTATCGCTGCCTGTGTGGTTGTGCTATCCATGTCGCCGGTTTCAATCGTCCCCTCTATGGCCCAAGAAATAACGGCAGAGGCTAATATGGCCTCCCCCCAAGCCTCCCTAAACGCTCCTTATAATGATATTCTCAGCCGCTATATCAAAGTTGAAGACGGCATACATCTTTTCGACTATGCCGCCGTTTCGCCAGGGGATAAAGAAAAGCTAGAGGCCTATGTCACAACCCTTGAGGGGCTGACCCCCAGCGCCATGGGGCAAAATGAGCAAATTGCCTATTATGCGAATATATATAACGCAAAAACACTTCTGATTATTCTCGATAATTATCCTGTGAGCTCTATCCGGGATATTGGCGGCAATCTTATCTTCAAGGGCCCTTGGCGGGAGAATGTGCTAACCATCGAAGGGCAGGCGTTGAGCCTTGATAATATTGAACATGACATTGTGCGAGCAAATTTTGATGAACCCCGCATCCATTATGCATTCAATTGCGCGTCCATAGGATGTCCGAATCTCGCGACCAAAGCGTGGGAGGCAGAAAGCTTAGATGCGGATTTGGATGCAGCCGCTCGGGCCTTTGTTGCTCACCCCCGCGGTATACAGATCAAAGAGAATGGAAAAGTCCAAGCCTCCAGCATTTATAAATGGTTCGATGAGGATTTTGGCAATGATGTGACTGACACGCTCAATCATATCCGTGGATTTACCGAGGGTGAAAAAGCAGAAGCCCTTAAAGATGTCACCCGCATCCACTCTTATGACTATGATTGGTCTTTAAACGACGTAAAATAAAAAAGGTCCGCGAGAGTAAATATCTCCGCGGGCCTTTTATTCCAATAGGCTTAATAGCTTACTTACCAACATCAATCATTTGAGATTGCATATAGCGCTCCACGCCAATTTTATCGATTAAGTCGAGCTGGGTTTCGATATAATCAATATGTTCTTCTTCGGACTCTAAGATGCGAACGAGAATTTCACGGCTCACATAATCTTTGACGCTTTCAAAATATTCGATCGCTTCGATATAAAGGGGATGTGCGCGCAGCTCTGCCTTAAGGTCACATTCGAGACATTCTTTAATATGCTCCCCAATATAAACCTTTTCCAAGTCTTGAACATTTGGCAACCCGTTCAGGTATAAGATACGTTCGATCAATTCATCCGCGTGCTTCATTTCATCAATCGATTCTTCATATTCGATTTTTGAAATGCGATCGAGGCCCCAATCTTTATACATGCGGGCATGAAGAAAATATTGGTTCACCGTCGTCAACTCTAAGGTTAACGCCTTATTCAAATACTCAATAACTTTTTTATCGCCTTTCACGGCCATCTCCTGTTTCCCCTTTTACTCTCGAAACGCGATTTATTCTTCGTTTCAGTCTAAGGTAAATATTAAATTTTCCGGTATGTAAAAGGCCATCCATATTTTATGGCAGCCATCATCCACACCTCTTTCAAGGGGCAAACTAACGTGTTTTGGTTTCTGTACAAGGATAAAATTTGCAAGTGAATATTAGAGCCTGTTGCAGCAAAAGCACGCCCTGGACCCGATCCGGGGTGGGCACCGGTTTTGCAGTTCGCAAACAAACTCAAAAAAATCTAGAGCTGTTTGCTTAATTAATTTTAGGGCAAACTGCTCTAGCCGCGCTTGCAGGGATCACGGTAAAAATCTCTGAAATAGAATTTACTTCGTTGTGTTTGCTGAAATCGTAGAGCCGCCCCGTGCCGCCTCCACCATGCGGGCAACATCGGGCACACATTTGCCGCATTGGGGCCGTTGGCCGCAGCGCCGGAAAACTTCAGATACGCCTTTCGCCCCATGGGCCGCAGTTTCCAATTCTTTGTCTCTTAAGGCATTACAGATGCAAACAAACATAGTGTGTCAGTG
>JBCCMT010000154.1:0-5287 GCA_039026195.1 Pseudomonadota bacterium
AGCCGGGTCATGTTGATCGCAGGCTTTTTGATAAGGGGCGTGAAACGCAGCGGTGTCGGGGTGGTGGGGATGACGATATTGATCCATCATAGGGTTTAAATCTCCGCCCCCGCCAAACCAGCATTTCTGGGTAACGATCATCCGCGTATTCATATGCACTGCAGGCACATGAGGGTTTCGAGGGTGGGCAATAAGACTAATGCCAGAGGCCCAAAACCGCGGATCCTCCTCAGCGCCAGGGATCATTTTTGCAAATTCTTCCGAAAACGTCCCATAGACCGTCGACGTGTGGATGCCCGCCTTTTCAAAAACCCGCCCCCTTAACATCCCCATGGTACCGCCGCCCTGGTCATGATCGGTGTCATCACCCCGCGTCCAAGGCTTAAGGGTAAATCGAGAAGGGGAGCCCTCCCCATAAAGGGCGGGGTCCGCTTTTGCCTCCATTTTTTCAAAGGCGGTCACCAGGGTGTCCCGTAAGTCTTCAAACCATAGTTTCGCAGTGTTTTTGCGGGGGGCGAGATTATCCATAAGAGGGGCGCTACAGGCCCCAGCTTGGATGATCAATCTTGAAAAATGGGGTTTGTGCTGCCCGCGGTTAAGGGATATCGTCATAACCAATTTGACGCCGCGCCTCACTCAAGGCCACCGCGCCTGAAACCGCCATATTGAGCGATCGGGCCTTAGGGCTCATGGCAATTTTGACAGCCATATCTGCTCGTTTGTGAATCGCCTCCGGCACCCCAGCGCTTTCTTGCCCGATAATAAAATGATCGCCCGGCTGATAGCGTATAGCAGTGTGAGAGAGATCAGCCTTTGTTGTAAGTAAAATCAACCTTTTAGGTTCTCTCTTTTGATAGACCGCTTCAAAATACTCCCACGACGCATGGCGTATGGGGGAGACGACATTTGCATAATCCATGGCGACCCTGGAGATATCCTTCGTCTTCCAGGGAAAGCCGCAAGGTTCAACCACATCGACTTGTGCCCCGAAACAGGCGGATATGCGCAATATGGCGCCCAGGTTCGCTGCAATTTCTGGTTGATAAAGAATTAGTCTAATCGACATATAATGACTTGTTTTTTATTTGTGTGACCCCATAACGCGCCTCAAAGATGATTGAAAAGCTTTTTGAAAGCTAGACTTCAACGGTAACGCGTGGCAAAGCCGCCATAATTTATTGATGGATAAGACGAAATGAGCTCTACGCCAAATGATGTAACAACGACAGGCGACGAAGAAGAAACACGGCGCGACTTTATACATTTGCTAGCGGGGGGGACAGCTGCGGCTGCGGGCCTCGGCATTGCGATCCCCCTTGTGGGTCAAATGGCCCCTTCTGCAGATGTGCGGGCCCTCGCTACAAAAGAGGTAAATATTAGCGGCGTCGCCCCCGGGCAAGCGGTCAAGGCCATTTGGCAAGGCAAGCCGGTTTTCATTCGCCGCCTTACGGAAAAAGAGCTGTTGACAGAAACAGAGCTGCCTCTTTCGGGTGTGAAGGATAAAGACGCCCGGAATGAAAATGTTTCAGGTGACGCGGTTTTAGAAAACCGTGTGGTGAAAGATGATTTTGTGATTGTGTTGGGGGTCTGTACCCATCTTGGGTGTGTTCCTTTAGGAACAGAGGAGGGGGAGAATAAGGGGGATTACGGCGGTTGGTTCTGCCCTTGTCACGGCAGCCATTATGATGCCTTAGGTCGCATTCGAAAAGGCCCAGCACCTACTAATTTAGATATACCACCTCTCGAATTTGTTTCTGATACCACGGTGAGATTAGGATAAAAAAATATGTCCCATCAAAGCACATATGAACCGAAAACAGGTTTTGAAAAATTTGTCGATACCCGGTTGCCGATCATTCGCCTTGGCTATGACAGTTTTGTGGATTTTCCCTCACCGAAAAATTTGAATTATTGGTGGACCTTTGGGGGGATCCTAGCGATCTGTTTAATGGTTCAAATTGTGACGGGCATTGTGTTGGCCATGCATTACGCAGCCGATACGCAACTCGCTTTCCGGTCCGTTGAGCATATTATGCGTGATGTGAATTATGGGTGGTTGATGCGCTATGCCCATGCCAATGGGGCCTCCATGTTCTTCATCGCTGTGTATCTTCACATGGCGCGGGGGCTTTATTACGGGTCTTATAAAGAGCCGCGGGAAATCTTGTGGATGATCGGTGTGGCGATCTTCCTTCTGATGATGGCAACAGCCTTTATGGGATATGTGCTTCCTTGGGGGCAGATGTCATTCTGGGGAGCCACGGTGATTACCTCACTTGCGGGGGCGATCCCTTTGATTGGGGAGCCCATTAAAACCCTATTATGGGGCGGCTTTTCTGTGGATAATCCGACCCTAAATCGTTTTTATGCGCTGCATTATCTATTGCCCTTTTTGATTGCAGGGTTGGTCATCCTCCATATTTGGGCGCTGCATGTGCCTGGAAATAACAACCCTTCCGGGATTGAGCCGCAGGATAAAAAAGATACCGTGCCCTTCCATCCTTATTACACGGTGAAGGACGGCTTTGCGATTATCGTATTCCTGATCTTATTTGCGGCTTTTGTTTTCTTTATGCCCAATGCCCTTGGTCATGCGGACAATTATATCGAAGCCAACCCCTTAGTGACCCCAGCGCATATTGTGCCGGAATGGTATTTCCTTCCGTTCTACGCAATCTTGCGGGCGGTGACCTTTGACATTGGTATTCCGTTCACAGGCATTGTGTTGATTGATGCCAAATTGGGCGGTGTTTTGGCCATGGTCGGCGCGATCCTTATTTTGTTCGTCTTGCCCTGGCTTGATCGGTCAAAAGTGCGCTCCATGCGCTATCGTCCCATCGCCCAGAGCTTTTTATTGATCTTCTTGGCTAACGTGGTCTTCCTCGGTTGGCTTGGTGGCAAACCAGCAGAGCAGCCCTATGTCTTGCTTGCGCAGTTAAGTACGATTTATTACTTTGCATATTTCTTAGTGATCTTGCCGGTTCTTTCTGTGGTGGAGACACCTAAACCATTGCCAAGATCAATTTCAGAAGCTGTCCTGCAAGATAAAAAGAAAAAGGTTTCCGCCCCTGGCAAAACCCCGATAGGGGATACTCAAGCTATGCCTGCGGAATAGGATCATTCTCATGAAGATGTTACGACGTTTTACAATTGCCACCTTGGCTACTCTCGGTCTTGCTCTCCTCCCGTCAGCTCACGCTGCGGGCGGAAAAGTAAAAGAATACCGCCACATGCACGCCTCTTGGGAAGGGGTCTTTGGCCATTATGAGAAAGATCAGTTGCAGCGCGGATATCAGGTGTATCGTGCGGTTTGTGCGACTTGCCATTCCCTCAGCTTGGTGGCTTTCCGCCATTTAGGGGATAAGGGTGGGCCCTATTATTTAGAAAGCTGCCCAAAGGGAATCGGCATTCCTGATAATGTGGATTGTTCTGACCCTGCGCAAAACCCCATCATTAAATCCCTTGCAGCGGACTTTACGATTACGGACGGTCCGGACGATGCAGGGGACATGTTTACCCGACCCGGCCTGCCTTCAGATTATATTCCCTCTCCCTATGCCAATCGGCAGCAGGCCATGGCGGTGAATGGAGGGGCGTACCCACCGGACATGAGCTTACTTACAAAAGCCCGTCACCATGGGACGGCGTATATGTATAGTCTGTTGACCGGTTATGTGGATCCGCCTGAGATTTTGAATGTTGAGGGCGCCCAATATTATAACCCTTATTATCCAGGTGATACAAAATCCTTAGTGAAGCCAGAATATCTTGATGAAGACGGCAACCTGCTGGATGGACTTGAACTTCCCTATGGGGGCGTTTTCAAAATGAAGGCGCCGCTCACAGACGGTATTGTGGCTTATGAGGACGGCACCCCTGAAACCGTTGATCAATATGCACAGGATGTAACAGCCTTTTTGCAATGGGCGGCAGAGCCAAAGCTTGAAGAACGAAAAGCCATGGGGCGATTTGTTATTCTCTATCTCTTCATTTTTGCAGGGATTGTTTATGCATCATACCGACAAATTTGGCGGAATGTTCAGTAAATAAGGGCTAAATAATAAGGGTAGGGGGGACCCTTACCATCACTTATGCCCTAACTACGGAAAAGCTCCCATCTATTTTCTTTATGCCTTAAGGTTTACGCTATGACTGACCCCTCTGTTTCACCGTCACAAACATGCTTGGCGGTGATTGGGGGCAGTGGTCTTTATGAGCTTGAGGGGCTAGATGTTACCAAAGAGCATGAGGTGGAAACGCCTTGGGGGTCCCCTTCGGACAACATCATTGAAGGCTATTTTAAAGATGTTCGTCTTCTTTTTCTTCCCCGACATGGCATTGGCCACCGTATCCCTCCCTCTGATCTAAACGCCCGTGCCAATATAGCTGCCCTTAAAATGTTAGGGGCCACGGATGTGCTTTCTATTTCTGCCTGCGGATCGTTTAAGAATGAGTTGGCACCGGGAAGCTTTGTGGTTGTAGATCAGTTCATTGATCGAACCCGAGGGCGGATTTCCTCTTTTTTTGAGCCGGGGCTTGTGGCCCATGTTTCCATGGCGCACCCCGTTTGTAGTGGGTTATCGGAAAAAGTATTTTCGGCCTGTAAATCCTCCGAGATAGAGGTTCAAATGGGGGGCACCTATCTTGCGATGGAGGGACCTCAATTCTCTTGCCTTGCGGAGTCAAAACTATATCGCTCATGGGGGTGCGATGTGATTGGGATGACAAATATGCCGGAGGCGAAACTCGCACGGGAAGCTGAGCTTCCCTATGCAAGCCTTGCAATGGTCACAGATTATGATTGTTGGCATGAAGAGGAAGGACCCGTTGAGGTCACAAATATCTTGCAAGTCTTATCTGACAATGCCGCAAAAGCACGTAAAATGCTCACGCATCTTATCCCCACCATTGGGCCAGAACGAACCCCTTCCCCTGATGGTATTGAAACAGTACTTGACTACGCCATTGTGACGGCCCCTGAGTACCGTGACCCTGCGGTTGTTGATAAAATCAAGGCCATCGGCGCTAGGGTTTTGTAGCTTTACTTCATGCAATGCGCCTGTAGGAAATGTTATCCCGGCCATCCTTTGACCCCTGGGGCGATATCAATTTCAAATGGCGGTTTTTTCTGGGGCGGAGTGAAAGAAGGCTCTTCTCTGGAAGATATTATTTCTTCTGTGGTCGTATTATTCTCTAGGGATGACGCTTCAAGGGATTTTGACAACCGATCATAAGCCACCCCAAGGGCAATGAATAAATAAATAGACTGCTGCATATAGGAAGTGGG
>JBCCMT010000155.1:0-5280 GCA_039026195.1 Pseudomonadota bacterium
CAAGATGTCAGGGTTCTCCTTTGCCTGCCATGCCAAATGTTCCCCCCCACCAAACCCAACTTCTAACCAGACCTCTCCACCATGGGTTGCCACTGTCTCTGCAATTGTCTCAGGGCGCACAGCCACCCTTGGCAGAAGGGTCTCCATCAACCGGGCTTGCCGGGGTTTTAGCGATTTATTTTGATGCCGACCGAAAAGGCGGTCTTTATCCCATGGGGCCGGTTTCATCTTTTCTTAAAAAGCCCCCCGAAGGGCATCCACCAAATCTGTTTTTTCCCAAGAGAAGCCGCCATCTGACGCAGGGGTCCGGCCAAAATGTCCGTAGGCTGCTGTCCGCTCATAAATGGGTTTGTTCAAGCCCAAATGTGTCCTTATCCCGCGGGGGGAGAGGTCCATGACCTCCATCAACACCCGCTCTAGTTTCGCAGGGTCCACTTCCCCTGTGTTATAAAGGTCCACATAAAGGGAAAGCGGCTTTGACACCCCAATGGCATAGGCCACTTGGATAAGGCATTTTCTGGCGAGGCCAGCCGCCACGACATTTTTCGCTAAATAGCGTGAGGCATAGGCCGCGGACCGATCCACCTTGGTCGGATCTTTCCCAGAGAAAGCACCGCCACCATGGGGCGCAGCGCCCCCGTAAGTGTCCACAATAATTTTACGGCCCGTCAGCCCCGCATCTCCGTCAGGGCCCCCAATCACAAAGGTCCCGGTGGGGTTCACATAAAACTCATCTTCCTCGGGCATCCAGCCTTCGGGCAAGACATCTGTCACAAAGGGGCGAACCAGCTCTTTCACATCAGCGGCGCTTAGCCCCTCTTGATGTTGGGTTGAGACCACCACAGAGGTCGCCGTTACCGGTCGTCCGTTTTGATACTTTAGAGTGACTTGGGTTTTCGCATCGGGTAAAAATTCTGGACGCTGACCAGCATGGCGGGCCTCAGCCATTTGACGGACGATGCGGTGGGAATAGGCAATCGGCGCGGGCATAAATTCTTGGGTTTCGTCCGTGGCAAAGCCGAACATCAACCCTTGGTCGCCTGCCCCCTCATCCTTATCACTATTTGCATCAACGCCTTGGGCAATATGTGCCGATTGTTCGTGCACATAGCAATCAATATCCGCTGTCCGCCAATGAAACCCCTCTTGCTCATAGCCAATGGCTTTGATGGCACCCCGTGCCGTTTCCACCATCGCCTCCGCACTGATAGGCGTGGCGGCGCGAACTTCACCGGCCAACACCACCTTGTTGGTGGTGGTAAGGGTTTCCACCGCCACCCGTGCCTCAGGGTCTGTGGCGAGGAATAAATCCACAATCGCATCGGAGATACGGTCTGACACCTTATCAGGATGCCCTTCAGAAACAGATTCAGAGGTGAAAAGATATTCAGACATAAAAGGCGCCTCTCATTAAACATATAAAGAAAACCTTATGTCTTTGAGTGGCCTTGAGGGCAAGTCTTTTTGCGAAGGATACCTTTTATCTTTCGCCAGTCTTTTAAGAAAACGAGACCCTGCCTCCCCTTTAAGTCTTTTTAAGCGGCATCTTCTTCAGGTTCATCGGCCAAACTGCGCACCAAATCTAAGATACGGCGACGCACTTGAGGGTCACTTATCCGGGCAAAGGCCCGGCAAAGCTGCATCCCCTCTGGGGTGGACAAAGCCGACAAAAAGTCAACTTTTTCAGCCGTGTATTCTTTGGGGTTGGTCTCTGCGAACCCGATAAGGGTTTCAGGCCCATCGGCAAAATCATCATAGAAAAATTGCACCGGTACATCTAAAATATTAGAGATATCAAAAAGACGGCTCGCCCCAATCCGGTTCACCCCCTTTTCATATTTTTGAACCTGCTGAAAGGTGAGCCCCAATTCTTCCCCTAATTTATCTTGGCTCATCCCCCTCATCATACGGCGAAGGCGCACCCGGCTCCCCACGTGAATATCCATGGGATGAGGCGCACGCTTACTTGGTTTATCGGTCATATACTCTCACTCTCTAGGCGTTAACGCACAGCGATAGCAACTTTGGCGCGTTCAACCGCTCCTTGCAACCTTTTTCGTCACAGGAAATATTGCAACCAATAGAAGTAAGAGCATGAAGCTATGATGACTAAACCTATCATAGGGCGTGCGGGGGAGGGGAGCTAACAACTCAAGGGTTATCGCGCCAGACGTGTAGAGGGGAAGATGGTCTTGCAGCCGCCCCTTAGGCCCAATCATCGCCGAAATGCCTGTGTTGGCCGCTCGCGCAATAGGCAACCCACTTTCAATGGCCCGCAGCCGCGCAATATCCAAATGCTGTTTAGGCCCTGCGTTATCGCCAAACCAACCGTCATTTGTGACGAGAACTAACCAATCAGGTCGCCCTGCCTTAGGATAAAGCGCGAGGGGGAAGACATCCTCATAGCAAATAAGCGGGGCGAATGGCGCCGGGCCTACATTCAGCGTTTGGGGACCTGGGCCGGGGGTAAAACCATCTTGCACCGGCGCCAGTTGAGATAGGCCGAGGGCCTGTAGCAATCCTTTAAGGGGTAGATACTCTCCGAAGGGGACCAGATGATGCTTATCATATAACGTTTGGAGAGGCATGGTCGTCTCCCCCCTATTTTTCGCAAAAACAGCGACGCTATTGGCAAATAAGCGCGGGCCGCCTTCCTGCTCAATTGTCCGTATTGTGCCCGTCACTAATGTTGTTTGTGTGGGGAGCACTTCGCCTAAGAAGGCTGGTATATCCTCGTTGTTTGCCAGATAGGGATAGGCATTTTCCGGCCATATGACATATGTTTCCTTCGCCCCTGCCTCTGCTTTTGCCATGGCCACAGCTTCGCTGGTCATTTGGACCATGCGGTAAAAATGATCTAGAAAGAGTTGCGCGTCGAGCTTGTCTCGTTGGGGCACATTGGGCTGGACAATCACCACTCGGGCGTCCTCACGCGGGAGGGGAGCGCTCCCCCCAAGGCGCACCGCCCCAAAGGCCAAAAGCACAGAAAACCCGAGCAAGCTGAGGAAAAGGGGAAGGGCAGTAAATCGGCCATCTTTCACTATCGCCGCAGGCAGAGCGCTGAGGAGGACCACCACCAAACTCAAGCCATAAGGACCCACCCAAGCTGCCAATTGGGCAAGGATAGCCGTGCCCGCAAAGCTTTGCCCCACTAAATTCCAAGGCAGACCCGTTAAGACATGCCCCCGGGCAAATTCAAAAACGGCCCAAGCCGCTGCAAAAGCCAGTATGCGGGCAAAGTGGCCCCGCCAAAAAAAGGACGCAAGCAGCGTGGCCCCGCCGATGAATAAACCAAGAAAGGCGGTAAACGCCGGCACCGCGATGGGGATCATCCAAGCAAATTGGTCCGCCTGCACCAGAAAGGCAAAACCAAGCCAATACATCCCCACGAGGAAATACCCAAATCCAAAGGCCCAGCCCGTTAAAAAGGCTGACCATTTTGGCCGCTGGGCCGTCTTTGTACTGTCGATCAAGAGCACCAAGGCTGACAGCCCGAGAACCAAGGCCGGCCATATATAATAGGGCGCAAGCGCCGTGGCCGTAAAAGCCCCAAACCCAAAGGCAATGACAGAGCGGCGCCACCCTGTCACGCGCGTCAGCCGCGCCATCATCCCCGCAATCGCAAGGCCAGCATGCCGCAGCCGAAAACCTTGAGGCTTAGAGGGAGGGGAAGAGGTCACCCCTGGGGACCAGCATTGTCAATATTTTGCTCAGGCGTTGCCCGATCCCTAGACCCTTTCTTAAGACCCTGACGGTTGACTTGCCGCCCCTCGGGGGAGGTCACTGTTTCTGGCCCATCATCGCTTGCCATCTCATTATCTATGAGCGTTTCCGGCAGTGTTTCTTGAAGACGGATAATCACGCGGCGTATCCGCCGTGCATCGGCGTCACAGATTTCAAACTGGGGCCCTTTCGGATGCGAAATCACTTCACCGCGTAAGGGCACACGCCCCGCCAAGCTAAAGACCAAGCCGCCAACGGTATCCGCCTCTAGCTCTTCAACCTCAAAATTAAACCCTGTCCCCGCGCTTAAATCCTCTAAGGGGATACGGGCATGGGCCTCCCACCGGTCATCGGCCAATTGCTTGAGGATAAAATCATCTTCTTCGGTATCATGCTCATCGCGAATATCCCCCACAATGAGTTCGATCAGGTCCTCAATGGTGACCAATCCGTCGGTACCGCCAAATTCATCAATGACCAACGCCATATGAATGCGAGAGGCTTGCATCCGCAAAAGGAGATCCGTCACCGGCATGGAGGGCGGCACGTAGAGAACCTTGCGGATCAACCCCTCTAATATGGGCCGATTGCCACTTTGCGGTGCAGCCTCCGGGTCGGCCAGTAAACCAACGACGTCCTTAATATGGACCATGCCAATCGGGTCATCCAAATCCCCCCGATAAACAGGCAAGCGGGAATGGTTCGCCTCAGAAAAGCATTTGAGTAGACCCGTCAGGCTTTCTTCCACATGCACGCCGACAATATCAGTGCGCGGGGTGCCCACATCGTCCACCCGCTTTTGATCAAAGGCGATGATGCGTTCCATCATTAACCGTTCAGCGGGGGAAAGCTCGGTGCCATTGGCATCGCTTTGCTGCAGAATGCCGTTCAGGCCAGACTCAGAGGAACTGCCAAACAAACGCTTTAAAAATTCTATAGGCCCCGATTTTGGGGTTTCTAACGGGGGGGTGTCTTCGTTTCTATGTGGCCCCGCACCTGCGGGGCTGATAGACGGCGCGGCGCCGTCGGGCATCTGTCTCTCCTCCGGTCTTATAAAAGACCTATCTTAAGTCTCGGCTCGTCCCTATTTTCATAGAGGACTATCTTCTACACTATATCTTAAAAAAGCGAATACGTAAATTTTAAGGGCATTTATCCATATTATAGGGATTTTCAATTGATAAATAACTTAATAGATCAATTTCCAAGGCTTCCATCTTTTCAGCTTGCTCTTCATGCACATGGTCATACCCCATGAGGTGAAGAAGACCGTGCACTATCAAATGACATAAATGATCGGCCACGGATATGTGTTTTTCGGCTGCTTCGCCCGCGCAAACGCCATAGGCAAACACAATATCCCCTAAAAGGATAGGTTGCCCCGGTAAGCTTGGAAAGTCACCGGTCGGGAAGGAAAGAACATTGGTGGCTTTATCCTTTCCCCGCCATTCAGCGTTAAGCTGCTGAATGGTTTGGTCATCCGTGAAAAGAAAAGATGTAATTCCCTCCCGATAGCCAGCCGGCTGATGCATCTTTAGGGCGTGTAAGCATTTTTGG
>JBCCMT010000156.1:0-5253 GCA_039026195.1 Pseudomonadota bacterium
ACCATTGCAGGCCTTGTGATCCATGAGGGGAGGTGTATCCCTGATGTGGGGCAAATGTTCTCTTTCTTTGGCTACCGGTTTGAGGTGCTAAAAAAACGGAGAAATCAAGTGACCTGCCTTCGCATCGTGCCGTTGGAGAGCTAAATGCCATCACGCCAACCCGACAATCGGGCTTTGCTCTTTGTGTTCATCACTGTATTTCTCAGCATGATTGGCTTGGGGATTATTATCCCTGTGATGCCCACCTTGATTATGGAGCTCACCGGCACCGATGTCGCCGGGGCCGCCAGGCTTGGGGGGTGGCTGCTCGCCTCCTTTGCGATCACCCAGTTTTTTATGTCGCCCGTGCTCGGCGCACTTTCTGATCGGTTTGGGCGACGGCCTGTGATCCTTACCTCCGTATTTGCCTATGGCGTTGACTTTGCCCTGATGGCGTTGGCGCCCACCTACGCATGGCTATTTGTGGGGCGCGTGATCGCCGGGGCCACCGCGGCCACCTTTGCCACCGCCAACGCCTATATCGCAGATGTCTCCACGGCGGAAAAACGAGCTGGCAATTTTGGCATGATGGGGGCGGCATTTGGCTTAGGCTTTATCATTGGCCCCGCCTTAGGTGGGTGGATTGGGGAGGCCTTTGGCCCCCGCGCGCCCTTTATGCTGGCAAGCGTCGTTTGTTTCATGAATTTCACCTTTGGCTATTTTGTCCTGCCAGAAACGTTGACTGAGGAAAATCGCCGCCGCTTCCAATGGTCTCGGGCGAACCCCGCAGGCGGCTTGATCAGCATGGCCCGCTACCCCGTGGTGATTGGTGTCCTCTTGGCCTTTTTCCTGATGCAGCTTTCCCATAGCGCCCTGCCCGCAGTGTGGGCGTATTTCAGCAAAGAGAAATTTGACTGGTCAGATGCGCAAATCGGGACATCTTTGGCTTATGTGGGGGTCACCGCCGCCTTCGTCCAAGGCTATTTGACCCGAAAGATTATCCCTAAGATCGGCGAAACCAAAGCCGTGCTCATCGGGTTGAGCGCGATGATTGTCTCCTTTTGCGGTTATGCCTTTTTCACCCCCACGGGGTCTTATGTCTTCCTTTGGATCACTGTGGGCGCGGTGAGCGGCTTTGCCATGCCAGGGATGCAAGGGATTATGTCGCGCTTTACCCCTGCGAATGAGCAGGGGGAGCTTCAAGGGGCGATTGCAAGCTTGATGAGCATTACGCTGATTTTAAGCCCCCTGATGATGACGCAAGTTTTCGCCCTCTTTACCCATGACGGGGCGGACCCTTACTTCCCTGGGGCGCCTTGGGTCTTAGCTGCTTTTATTTTATCGCTCTCCCTCATCCCCTTTTGGCTCACCATGAAAAAAGCCCCGCCCTTAGAAGAGATGCCAAAACCTAAACCAGAAGCGCCGCAGCCAGCGGAGTAAGGCTTTTGGTGCTTACGTAGAGACCTCAAGAGAAAGGGCATGGACAGGCCCCGCAAGCTCCTCAGCTAAGACTTTGTTGATGGCCCGTTGCTGATCAACCCGGGTCATCCCTTCAAAATGAGGGGCTGTGATCTCAACACGAAAATGCGACTCCCCGCCCTCTGGCGCGCCGACATGACCCGCATGAAGGTGAGATTGATCAATAATATTAAGGGATGTTGGCGCAAAGGCCGCACGCAACTTTTCCTCAATACGCCTTGCCACCTTCATCAAAATCTCCCATTTGAAAAACTGACTATGGAGCGCCTGAAAGGGGTGTATGTCAAGTCTGTTTCATTGCTTCAACACACCCCATAATAGAAAAATGGCAACTGATGATTACAAATACAAGCCGCGTTTAGGCTTCGATATTCGCGCCACCACGGCAAAGGCGAAAAAGAAAACCGCACGGCAAGCCCGCGTCGCCCAAGATGTTCGGATCTGCGAGTATGAGGGGTGTGAGCGAGAGGCAAAGAGCCGTGTGGCGAAATCTCCCGAGGCGCTGGATGAATATATCTGGCTATGCCCGATCCATGCGCGAGAGCATAATAAGAATTGGAATTTCTTTGAGGGCAAAACCGACGCTCAAGCCGCCGCCTTACGCGACCAGGCCCGGTACGGGGACCGCCCCACCTGGAAGATGTCTAAAAATGACCGGGCCGCAGCGGCAGCGAGAGCGGCCATGGGCGGCGCCAAAGAGGCCATTGAAGAAACGATGGGCGAGCCTATCTCTCACCGCCCTCAAAATGATGGGGTTTATCGTGAAGGACGGCGGCTCACCCGCCTGCAGGTCCAAGCCTTCAACACCCTGAATTTGAAACCGACAGCCACCAGTAGTGATATCCGCAAGCGATATGCCGAATTGGTCAAACGGTTCCACCCTGACTCCAATGAGGGGGACCGAAGTGCAGAGGCCCAGTTGCAAGATGTGATCAAGGCCCATCAACTATTGAAAAAGGCCAATTTCATTTAGATGAAGCGCAAAGGTAAAACCGTCGCGAAGGCAAACCTCCCGCAAAAAAATTGTGTAGTCTGCGGCAGACCTTTCACGTGGCGGAAAAAATGGGCGAGCGTTTGGGATGAGGTGAAATATTGCTCTGACCGATGCCGGATGAAAGCTCGAAATTCATCATCAAAGCTCTAAATATTATATTCTACTCGGTATAAAAGATTTTCTCTTTACAGATAGGATATCGCCATGCCCCTGACGTCTTTTTCATCCCCCATTAATGCGGCCGTTTTTGGCGCCTCCGGCGGACTGGGGTCAGCCTTTGTGAAAGCGTTGGAAGCGGATGAAAATGTGGGGCGTATTTTTGCTTTCTCGCGTTCTAGCGTAGCAGCAGGCCCGAAAACCACCCACCTCACCTACCAAGACAATGATGAGGATAGTCTCTTTGCGGCTGTGGATCGTATGAAATCAGCGCTGGACCAGGCCCCTCTTCACTTAGGTCTTGTCACGATTGGTACCTTGCACACGGAGGATTATGGGCCGGAAAAAGCGTTGCGGCACTTTGAGATGAACAATTTTTTAGAGGTGATGCGGATCAACGCAGGTCTACCAACCCTGATCGGGAAGGCCCTTCTCCCCTTATTGAAGGTGAAAGAACGCTCTATTTTCGCGGCCCTTTCGGCGCGGGTGGGCAGCATTAGTGACAATCGATTGGGCGGCTGGCATAGTTATCGCGCTTCAAAAGCTGCGCTCAACCAACTGATGCGGAACATATCCATCGAGCTGAAGACCCGCAATCCCCACGGGGTTGCTGTCACCTTACACCCCGGCACTGTTGATACAAATTTGTCCGAACCCTTTCAAGGAAATGTGCCTGAGGGAAAGCTTTTCACGGCTGACTACAGTGCAGAAAAGCTTCTGGCGGTTATTGATGAGCTATCACCTGAGGATTCCAGCAAATGTTTTGATTATAAGGGAGAGGAAATTACACCGTAAGCAGAGTGGTGAATGCATTAATTCGTCTTTCGCATCATCACTGTTTGCGCAATATCCTCAAAAAACTGGTGACGATCAAACCGCTGCCCCTGCACAGGATCAACCCCCGTCCGGGCGATGATGAGATCAAGTTCAGGTACAAAGGTTACCGTTTGCCCCCGAAAGCCTGCGGTATGGCAAAATTTGAGGGATTGGCGTTGGTCTCCCTTACCCACCTGCGCTTCATGTAACCACCATTGCGCCGCATAATTAGAGTTTGTTGCCGAAGCTGTGCAGCTATATTCCACCCAGCCTTCCGGTAAGATACGCTCCCCCTCCATCACCCCGTCATTTAAGAAAAGATGGGCAAAGCGAGTTAAATCGCGAGCCGTGGTATATACCTGACTGCTCATGATATAATTTCCATAGGCATCTGTTTCTGCAAAGGTATCATGCATACCAATCCGGTCGAACAATCGTTCATAGGGGAAATCTAAATAGGCTTGGTCATCCCCTAAAGCAGTTTTCAGTGATCGCATTAAAAGCAAAGTATCATAATTTGCGTAATGATACTCTTCTCCAGGCTGATGAACCAAAGGTTGGCTTGTCATATCGGGAAGGGCATTTGCCCCCATCCAATAGACAGCGGCACTGATACTTCCGTCCTCTGCTATGTTGGTTTTCAGCCCGCTCGACATATGAAGTAAGTTTTCAAGGGTGATGACCCGGCGGGGGTCGTCCCCTGTCCATTCTGGCACCAGGGCAGGCACCTCAACCCCATCTATAATTCCGTCCTTGATCGCCACCCCTATCACGGCGCTGGCCAGGCTTTTCGCCGTCGACCAGCTTCGATATTGTGTATGCGGACCGAATCCATCTCGATATTTCTCCGCGATGACACGGCCTTGGTGAACCACCACAGCCCCCGTTGACCGTGTCCCCTTCCCATAGGTTTTGCCATCAAATGCTTTGCTAACGATAGCCTTCACGGTTTTTTGATAAGGCTTATTCTCTTTAGAGACCTGTATAGCCCCCTCTGACGGCCAACCTAGATCGCCCTTTTCATATTGAGGTCGTGCGTGAGAAAGCTTCGGTAACTGCGCTGCTTCTTCCTCCCCTGCCCCAAAGGGCAGCACAGAGCAGCCTAGACCATCGCGGTAAGCAGCGCGCATGGGCGGAAGTTTTTCCGTAAAAGGTACAGAGACGATTTTTTTCGCTTCGTCCACACGAATATCTGGTCTTTGACCATTCACCGTATAGGGCAGATCATCCCTTTCGGTCAGTTCAAACGCCCGCAACCCTTCGAGCGAGCGTTCCGCAATAAATAGACCCGAGCAGGTGAATATCGCAATTTGACCGGCCTCAGCCAAGCTTCCCAAAGAGGATGAAACAACTTCAGATGTTTCAGGCGGGTTTTCTGCCCATGCCAAGTGATGAAATCCGGCTAAGAGGGTCACAGCGCTGAGTGCAGATTTTAAAAGGCGTTTCATCCTAGCTCCTTCGTTTTTGTATACATAACCGTCGCATAAAAAGCAGATTTTGGAAAGATATGTATATTTATACTAGAGCTTATTGATTATCGCAGTAAAAACACGCCCCGAAAGACTTCTCATGAGATGACAGGGGTGAAAGAAAATATGGGGGCAAAAGGCGAATCTTTTGCCCCCACAAGAATGTCACAAAATTACTTGCCGTCAAAGGAAACTGAGATCTCAAAGGTCGGACGATTTTGCCATGGGATAGGATCTAAAGCGGGCGCTTCACTGGTGGGCCTAAATTCAAGCTGTAGGGTTGAGTCCGCAAAAGGCCCTTCCGCACATTCACCGGTACAAATAGAGGGCACCTGCCACTCTTCAAACGCCTCCCCAAGG
>JBCCMT010000157.1:0-5246 GCA_039026195.1 Pseudomonadota bacterium
ATAGGTAATAGAGACGAACATTTGTCCAAAAAATAGACATTATGAATTATGGATCCCGGTCTTCTCGCCAAAGCTTGAAACCGGGATGATAAATAAACAAGAGTGAGTGCAGCAAAAGCCGGTTCCGAGCAAGGGAGCTTTTACCGTAAGGTGTCCGACCGATCATCATCGAAAACAGATGTGGATTTTTGCTTTGAAGACGATGGCTCATCGGAAGAGAAATAATCCCAATCGGGGGTCCCTTCATATTTAAGGTTTTCAAGGGGGTGCTGGCGATCATTTGTCATGGTCTCAGCCCCTCTTTCATCGGCATAAGAGAGATCTTCTTGCGGATCCTCCGTCCCCCCCTCATCGGCGGGGCCAATCAGACCTTTTAAGGTCCCCCGTGTGCGTTCCAATTCATCGGCAAGACGGCTGGCCCGTACCTTTAGGCTTTCCACTTCATCCCGCAGCTGTTCATCCTCAGCCCGCAAAGCTTGCGCGGAGGCGGTACGTTCCTCCAACTCTCCACTATCGGGGAGAAGATTACGGATCAAACTTAAGGTGCCCATCAGGGTAGAGGGGGAGACCAACCAGACCCGGGCCCGCTGGCTATCGCGCACAAGATCCGGGAACCGATCATGCAAGATGGTGTAAGCCGCCTCAGAGGGAAGGAAAAGCAAACAAGAATCTGCGGTTTCCTCCGGTGCAATGCATCGATCCGCCGCCTCCAAAATAGAGCGCAAAATCGCGCGGCGGAACGCATCCTCCGCAGATTTAGCTTGGGGCAAATTTTTCAACACCGCATCCCGCGAGGGCAATTCATTGAAAGCCTCCATCGGAAAACCAGCATCAATGGCAATCTTCTCCCGCAAGCCGTCAAAACGGATCAAACAATCTGCGGTTTCCCCATTAGGCAAGGGCGCCCCAAAGCTATATGATCCATCAGGTAAGGTCCCGCGGATGACATCCGTTAGCTTATGACTTGTCGCCCCCTCTTGGGCGGCACGATCTAGGATCGCCCGTTCAAGACGGCCCACATGCTCTTTCACATCGTCCATATCTTCTCGGACGGTGCCTACAGACTGATTTGTCTGACCAAGATCGGTCAGAACGGACTTAATCTCCGTATGCACGGTTTTGATTTCTTCATAGATACGGTCAACTTCTCTAAACCGTGTCTCTAGGATCTGGGTGATGGCACGAATACGTTGACCCTGCCCCTCCAAAGAAGAAGAAATTCGATCCACATGCTCATTAAATGAGGTCATGTGCCGGTCCATGTCTCCGCCCTTGTCTAAGGTCGAGCTGTGGCGGTAATCGAGCTTATCTAGCTTTCGGTCGACGGCAGAAATCACCAGATCAAGTCGCGCAGACTGCTCCGATTTAATGTCTTTGACCTGCTGAATAAGTTCATCCTTCAGACTATCTATACGCTCAGCCTGCCGACGTTCGACCCCCTCAATATCTTCACGAATGAAGGGCGCCACGTAAGGGCGCTGCCCTCTTTCTTGACTGCCCTCTTTCCCATCATACCGCCCTGGCGCGTTATCTGGGCCTTGCTGTGTATCTTTGGGGCCCTTTGACATCTCTGCCCCCGCAGGAAGGTTTTGATAAGAGGCTGCCCTTGATCCATCTTGCTCTTGCGCAAAGGCATAGCGGGGGCCGACCTGTTCCTGGGGAGAGGATTGATCGAAGAGCGGGGTTTCGTGCACCTGATCTTCATCGGCGACCTCCGCCCCCTCCTCAGGGGTGCTGCGAAGGGGCACCACATTGGGATGATCTGTGTCATCATAGGACGTTTCAGATGAGACCTCATCGGGTTCATTGAAAAGCGAGACTTGAGACTTTTCAGCAAGGCCGCCGCTATATTGAAGCGGGTCTGCGCCTTTGCTTTGGTCATACGCCTCCACATGATGGCTTGCGTCTTCTGGGTCGAGGGGCATTGTGTCTTCGATAATAACTTCGGCGAAGGGGCTATGGGATGGATCCTCAAGATCATCCTCCACCTCATAATTAGCAGCATAGTCCGGCGCCATCTCCCCTTGCGCGGCCATATAGTCTTTCTCTCGGCGATATTTTCCAGCCAATATCAGCAACATCACAATAACGGCGAGCAAAACCACGGCACCGAAAATGATCCACCCCAAATAATCAGTCCAGGTGCCGGACGCCGTTTCAGGTATCCCATTAGCTAAAAGGGAGGCCGCCAATTCCATTTCTTCTTCCGGTAAAATGGGCGTTTCCGAAAGGATCTTTATCAAGTTGGTTCCACTCATATCTAAGCCTTACTTCTGCCCCGTTCATCAAAGATCCCCCAAGGTTTATCGTTAATGAGCGTCAAGCCTATGCGAACCCTGTTTTAAAAGCGAGAGCCGTGCCAACTTCTTGTTAACCATTTAAAATTCCTATTTCAGGAAAGCAAATCCAGGGGGGAAGGGGGGCCTTTTCGCCTTATGGATTGACCAAGGGCGTTTGGCCGCTTACCTCTCTTTCCATGGCGATACGTCCGATTTTAAAGGCCCCTGACCCTCTTTTGCGTGAAGTCTCTCAACCCGTCGATGACGTGACAGATGAGACCCGTGCACTCATGGATGATATGTTAGAAACCATGTATGCCGCGCCGGGTATTGGGCTTGCCGCTATTCAGGTGGGTGTCCCATTACGCGTCATTGTGATGGATTTGGCCGGCGAGGATGAAGAGCCACAGCCCCGCTATTTTGTGAACCCCGTGATCAAAGACCCCGGGGAGGAGCTTGCCCCTTATGAAGAAGGGTGTCTTTCCGTCCCAGAGCATTTTGAGGAAGTTGAGCGGCCCGCCACCTGCCGGGTTGAGTATCTTGATTATCATGGGGTGCCCCAAACCCTAGACGCCTCAGGCCTATTGGCGGTTTGCATTCAACATGAGATGGACCATTTGGACGGGGTGTTGTTTATCGATCACCTCTCCCGGCTGAAGCGGGACCGCATTTTAAAGAAACTCAAACGGGAACGGCTGGCAGCAGCGCCGGCTTAGTGAAAAGTCATCCTATGCGTATTATTTTCATGGGAACGCCCGAATTTGCTGTTCCTTCTCTCGCAACGTTAATTGCCAATGGCTATGATGTGGTGGCCGTTTACACCCAGCCCCCCCGCCCCGCCGGGCGGGGCCATAAAATCACCTCCTCCCCCGTCCATCAATTCGCCGACCAACATGGGATTGAGGTGCAAACCCCTCTATCTTTTAAGGGGGAGGCGGACAGGACAGCCTTTGCTGACCTGCAAGCGGATATCGGAATCGTTGTGGCCTATGGCCTTATCTTACCACAAGCTATTTTGGACGCGCCAACCCATGGCTGTTTGAACATTCACGGGTCTCTCTTGCCCCGATGGCGGGGGGCGGCCCCGGTGCAGCGGGCGATCATGGCGGGGGACCCCCAAACCGGCGTGCAAGTGATGCAAATGGAAAAAGGCTTGGACACAGGGCCCGTCCTTTTGTCCGAGACGGTTCCGATCACCCCCCAAGACACCGCCAGCAGCCTTACCGACAAACTGTCCCATATTGGGGCAGAGCTATTACCCCGCACCCTTGCTGCCCTTGGCCGCGGCGGGCTGGTCCCTCACCCCCAAAGTGAAGAGGGGGTTACCTATGCCGAAAAGATCAATAGTGAGGAGGCGCGGGTGGATTGGTCTCGTTCCGGGGCCGAAATTGACCATCATATTCGGGGCCTCTCCCCCTTTCCCGGGGCATGGTCCACCTTGACCCATGAGGGTAAAGAGGTGCGGTTGAAACTGCTCTTCTCATCTGTCCATAAAGAGCCAGCCCCTCCAAACACAGCGCCAGGCACGATTATGTATCCAAAAGAGGGAGAGTTGGGGGTCGTTGCAGGCGATGGCACGATCGTTCAGCTCCATCGTCTGCAACGTCCGGGGAAAGCCGTTCAGGATGCGGAGATTTTCCTGCGCGGGTTTTCTTTGGCCCCGGGCATCGTTTTGCAATAAATGTACCGTTTTCGCCTTAAAATTGAATTTGATGGCCGCCCTTTTGTGGGCTGGCAACGCCAATCAAACGGCCTCGCCGTGCAAGAGGTGGTTGAAACTGCTGGCGAAGCCTTAAGCGGCGCCCCCACCCCCGTGGTCGGGGCGGGGCGTACCGACGCAGGCGTCCATGCCCTGGGGATGGTCGCCCATATTGACCTCCCCAAAAACTATCCCCCCCAGACCGTGAAAGACGCGCTCAATGCCCATATGCGCCCTCACCCCATTGCCATTTTAGACGCGAGCGAAGCGCCAGCGGATTTTCATGCCCGCTTTTCCTGTCAGGGTCGGGAATATCTCTACCGTGTCCTTAACCGCCGTGCGCCCCGCGCATTACGGGCCCACCATGTTTGGCAAGTGGGCCCTGAATTGGATTTGCCCGCCATGGAAAAAGCGGCGGCCACGCTGATTGGCAAGCATGATTTTACCACCTTTCGCTCCGTACAATGCCAAGCGGCAAGCCCTTTAAAAACCTTGTCCTCCATCCACATCACTCAAGAAAAAGACGAAGTGCATTTCGGCTTTTACGCCCCGTCGTTTTTGCATAACCAAGTGCGGTCTTTGGTGGGCAGTTTAGTGCAAGTGGGGCTTGGCCGCTGGCCTCCTGCGCAAATGGCTGATGCCCTACAAGCAAAAGATAGAGCCGCCTGCGGCCCGGTGGCCCCGCCCGATGGTCTTTATTTTGTAAAAGCGTATTATCCGTAAAAAGAGTTTAAGCCTTCACCCCGCCCATTTTACAGACGACCTTCCACTCCTTTGCCGTGACGGGCTGGACGGAGAGGCGAGAGTTTTTCACCAAAATCATATCTTCAAGCTCTGGCGTTGCTTTAATGTCCGCTAGGGTGACAGGGGATTTCATGCTCTCAATGGCCATGATGTCCACACATTCCCAAGGGCTGTCCGGCGCCGCCGTGGGGTCAGGGTGAATTTCTGCGATGACCTCGGCAATGCCTACCACCGCCTTATCGGTTTGGGAGTGGTAGAAGAACACCCGGTCCCCCTTTTTCATTTTCCGCATATTATTGCGCGCTTGGTAATTGCGCACCCCATCCCATGGCTCGCCCTCTGCCCCCTTCGCCACTTGCTGGTCCCAAGACCATGTGGCAGGCTCTGACTTCATCAACCAATAGGCCATGGGACCTCCTTCTTCAAAATATTCTCTTTTTTAGGGTGCTGTGCCCGTAAAGCATTCCCTATACATCAGGCTAGTTTGGCACAAGCTTTGCAGCTCTTTTCACATAGATTTTATG
>JBCCMT010000158.1:0-5237 GCA_039026195.1 Pseudomonadota bacterium
CAACGATTACGCCGGATGAAGCGCGGGTGGAAGAATTTGGTCTCAAGAAAATGTGGCGCAGTCCGAACGGGACCATTCGAAATATCTTAGGCGGCGTTGTCTTCCGTGAGCCTATTATTATTTCTAATGTCCCTCGCCTCGTCCCTGGCTGGACAAAGCCAATTATCATCGGCCGCCATGCCTTCGGTGACCAATATCGCGCCACAGACTTTCTTTTCCCAGGCAAGGGGAAAATCTCCATCAAATGGGAGGGGGAAACCGGCGAAATCCAAGAATATGAGGTCTTTGATGCGCCCGGCGCCGGGGTCTCTATGGCGATGTATAACCTTGACGACAGCATCCGCGACTTTGCGCGGGCCTGCTTTAACTATGGCTTGCAGCGGAATTACCCGGTTTATCTCAGCACTAAAAACACCATCATGAAGAAATATGATGGCCGGTTTAAAGACTTGTTTGAAGAAGTGTATGAAACAGAATTCAAAGATGCCTTTGCGAAGATCAATCAGCATTATGAGCACCGCTTGATTGACGACATGGTGGCCGCTTGCATGAAATGGTCTGGCGGCTATGTGTGGGCCTGTAAGAATTATGACGGCGATGTCCAATCCGATACTGTAGCGCAAGGCTTTGGCTCGCTTGGGCTCATGACCTCCGTCCTTCTTACCCCCGATGGGAAGACGGCCGAAGCGGAAGCGGCCCATGGCACGGTGACTAGACATTATCGCGCGCATCAGCGGGGGGAAGAAACATCTACCAATTCCATTGCCTCCATTTATGCGTGGACGCGGGGCTTAGCACACCGAGCAAAGCTTGATGACAACCCAGAGCTCGCGCGTTTTGCCACCACCTTAGAGGAAACCATTGTAAGAACAGTGGAAAGCGGTTCGATGACAAAGGATTTGGCGTTGCTCATCGGGGCAGAACAAGGGTGGCTGACCACCACAGGCTTCCTTGATAAGGTCGATGAGAATTTCCAAAAAGCGATGGCGTAAAGGTTAGCGCCGACACAGTTCTGTTTATACTAGAATTAGAAAGCCAGATGAGCCTACACTTATCTGGCTTTTTCTTTGTGCGAATGATTTCGCATCATTGTGGAACACATCATAGCTGAAATAGAATAGCCTTGACAGCTGTTTACTATTTTTCTCCCTCCTCTAGCCGCACCCTTGCCCCATGCTTGCCGTGATTGAGTGCCAGACCTTATGACGGCTGGACACATTCTAAAATCTGCTGCCTCTACTGAGTATATATTTTATGAGAGAGAATATTGCCGCTATGATAGAACCAAAAAAATCAATTTATTTCATATTCGATGTTGCCTGTTCTGCTTTTGTTCACTATAGTCAACTTATGCAAACGTCGCTCACATTTGCCCTTGATAACCGCCTCCCGGAAATACATGACCGGTTGGCGGTTCTTTTTCCTTTGAAAACCACAGGGAAGTCAGACCCGCTTAAACAACTTGTTTTTGTGGTGGTGAGTGAGGGGGCGGGCCCCGCGGTAGGGTTGGCCGTCTATAATCGTTTATGGACACTTTATCCAAATTTTGGCGCCCTTCGTGATGCAGCGGTTGCCGATTTACAAGACCTTTTCATTGGGTTGCCCCATGCCGAACGAAAGGCACAGGCGCTCCCTGAGATTTTAAAGATTATCGAAAACCATCACGGGTCATTAGATCTGGATTTTCTTTCCAAAATGCCGGCTGAGGCTGCGCGGCGCTGGCTTTCTCTTTTGCCGGGGGTGAATAGCGCGATGGCAACTGCCGTTCTTACCTTTTCGGGGCTTAAAAAGCCGATGGTTGCCCTTAATCAAGAGGCTGCGCGAGCCGTTCGTCGACTTGGCCTTTGTGAAGAGGGGGCGCCTCTTTCCGCCCTGCCCCGCCAGGTCGCTGAAAGAGCGCCAGCACAGTGGCGGGGGACGCATTTTGCTCAGTTCAGTGAAGGAATGCAGCAGGTTGCCCGGCGCCACTGTGTAGACGGCGCACCGAAATGTGGCGGATGCCCTTTAAAGGATTTATGCCCCTCAGGTGAACGGGCGGCCGCGAAGGTCATCCCCTTCTCCAGATATCAATCTGCGCAAAAGAAAATGCGGTCCGCCTCATGACCTATGGGGGGGGAGAAATCATCTTGGCGATCCTAAAATCTACCCTACAGCCTCACGGTTGGGAGGTGATGGACCCAAAGGTTTTTGAAAAATGCGCTTTGATATAATCAGCAAGCACCACAAGGGGAAAATGCCCCTCTAAAAAGGTCTTATCTTCTGACCCTTGTGCTAAAAAGGCATCTTTAGCAGCTTGCAGATGACCATCGGCCCGGCGGAGGGCGGCCTGCATACAGGATTGACCTCTCGCCAGGGTGAAGGCGGTCAGTTTCCCGCCATCTTTTTGGGTGGTTTTTCCTGCCAGATCGTCATCGGCAATCTCATCCAGCACATCATCAAAGGCTTGGTAAGAAAGGCCTAACTCCCGCCCGTAAAGGGTGAGTAAAGAATAATTCTCTGGCGCAGCATGGGCGGTCTGCGCCCCAGCGACAGCGGCCGCCACAAAAAGAGCCCCTGTCTTGCCATAGTGGATATCTTCTAAATTCGCCTCTCGAATATTTTGATCTGATTGTAAATCGAGCCCCTGTCCATGCACCAGCCCCTGCCACCCAATTGATTTTGAGAGAGTTAGCGAAACCTCACTGCGCTGCAATGGGGTAAGAGCCTCACACTGAGAAATCAGTTCATAGGCGCCGTTCAGCAGTCCGATGCCCGCCAAAATGGCCACTCCCTCCCCATAAACCACATGGGGTGTTGCCATGCCGCGTCGCAAAGGGGCGTCATCCATGGCGGGTAAATCATCAAATATCAGACTAGCGGTGTGAACCATTTCAAGGGCACAGGCAGTATCAAGCGCGGTGTCGATTGCGCCGCCATATTGCTGTGCCGATAAGAGCGTGAGCACGGCCCGCAACCGTTTGGCGGGGGCCAGCAAGCTATGGCGCGCCGCCAAGCTCGGCTCCCCTCTAGTCGGGATCACCTCAGCAAGGCGGGTTTCGATACGGTCTTTTAAGGGATCAAAATCAAGGGCCATGCTTATCTTGTTTCCTCGCTAAAAACCAATATGCTCTTGTCACTCCTAAAAGGCAAAAGTTGATTTCGTTAAATATATGAAGCTTTTTTGGCGGATGGGAAAGATTTAGGAAAAAGCAAAAGAGCCACATTCCATAGATGACCAAACCCCCCTCTCCCCTTGATCCCAACGCTTCTGATATCCATCAACGAAAAGCAGATCATATTCGCATCGTTTTGGAAGATGATGTGGGGTTTGGCCGGCTCACCACTGGGTTTGAGCAGGTTCAGTTTGTCCACCAAGCCTTGCCGGAGCTGTCTTTAAAGGACATTGACCTTTCGGCGAACCTCTTCGGTAAACCTATGAAAGCCCCTTTTCTCATCATCTCGATGACCGGCGGGCCAGAAAAAGCCGAGCGTATTAACAGTCATTTGGGGGAAGCGGCACAAGAATTAGGGCTTGGTTTTGCTGTGGGCTCGCAACGTATTGGTCTTGAACAACAAGGCGACAAAGGGCTCAATAAAGACCTGCGACGCCGCGCGCCCAGCATACCCTTGATAGGAAATTTAGGGGCCGCCCAAATATTGGGGCGGGAGGGGCTGAAAAACGCTTTAAATGCCGTAGAGATGATCGAGGCCGATGGGCTATATATCCACCTCAACCCCCTTCAAGAGGCAGTACAAATAGGCGGTGATACAGACTGGCGCGGTGTGCTCGACGCCCTCTCCCATCTCGTCAAAGAAGGGGTCCCGCTTGCGGTAAAAGAGGTTGGTTTTGGCCTCTCTGCCCAAGTGATCCGTCAGCTGACGGATATTGGGGTAACGGTTATAGATATAGCAGGTGCCGGCGGGACGAATTGGGCCCGGGTCGAAGGTGCCCGTGAAGCAGAAAGTCACTTAAGCAAGGTGGCTGCAAATTTCACCGAATGGGGTATCCCCACCGCGCAAGCAGTGATTTCCGCCCGTGAAGTGGCGCCTACGGCCACCCTCGTCGCATCAGGCGGAATAACAACGGGGGTGGAAGCCGCAAAAGCCATTCATCTTGGCGCAGATGTCGTAGGACAAGCGGCAAGCACCTTAGAGGCTGCCCTCACCAGTACAGAATCGGTAATCGAGCATTTTCAAGTGATGATTGACAGCCTACGGATCGCTTGTTTTTGTACTGGCAGTAAGGATTTGAAGGCGCTGAAGAAAGCTAAGTTACTCGAAAATAAACTTACCTATTAACTATGATCACTTTACGGAGTAAGCTTTGCTTTAGCTGTAAAAATGAAATAACTTAAACGACTTTGCCAAAGGCTCAAGCACGTCTAAGGGCGTCCACCAACTCTTTCTCTGCAAAGGGTTTGCTTATCAAGGCCACTGGCTTCGATGCTTGGAGCTTGGCAACCGTATCAATATTTCCAGACACCCACGCAAAGGCAATATTTTTTTCAAACAAAAGCTCGGCAATTGTCTCGGTGGTTTCTGTCCCCAAATCATAATCGAGGGTCACAAAGTCAGCCTCATACTCGTCGAGAATTTTCAAAGCATCTTCAACAGAATGAGCGACGCCTAAAACATTGTGACCGGCATCCACCAATGTCATCTCAATCGAGGCCGCAATGACGGCCTCATCTTCAACTATGACCACACGCTTTGACATTTGAGCCCCATCGACCGTTGAGAGTTATTGGTAATATTCTCTATAGTTTTAATGAATGCGATTACTGTTGAATAGGGATTGACTTGCGTTGAAAGTGGGACTTTCTAACGCAGGCTTAGCTGATATGGGGTATGTGAGGGGAGCGGGTGAGATCACGTAAAAAAGCGGCTTTAATAAGCAAGATGATCTCCACGCCTTTATTTCCTTAAGTTGATACAAAATACCGCTTTTTCGGCTCTAAAATCGCTGCGGTTAATTTCCCTGACCAGACGGCGCCTGTGTCCACGTTAATCCGCCATGACAAATTATCGGGGCGCTTCACCGGCGTGTGGCCATGGACAATGATAATATCAGGGAACTGACCTTCTCCTTCGTCAAAAAACTCATCACGTATCCATAAAAGGTCTCTTTCAGTTTGGACCTCTAAGGGTTTGTCGGGGTGCAGCCCGGCATGAACGAAAAAATACTGCTCTTGTTGATAGCTGGTTTTAAGGTCCATCAAAAATTGAAAATGTTCATCGGGTAAAACCGTGGCAAAGTG
>JBCCMT010000159.1:0-5231 GCA_039026195.1 Pseudomonadota bacterium
CCACACGCCAAAGGGGTGATCGCTTGTGTCCTTAGGGTTCGCATTTAATTCAGATTGCCCCACTAATTCAAACCCAGCATTTTCCGCCATGGCAATAACCGTTGATGTCTTGATATACCCGCTTTCTGAATTGCTCTCTCGGTCTTCCGGCATACGGTGGTCCACCACCCCTAAAACACCGCCAGGTTTTAAGGCATCATAAAAATCTGAAAAGGCTTTCGCGCCAAACTCATCCCCCCAATTATGGGTATTCCGGAAGGTTAGCACCATGTCCGCCACCCCATCTGGGGCCACCCCTTCTGCCGCCGGGGAAAATACCGTTAGATTGATGGGGCCATACTCCACCTCATCGGCCATATATTTTTCTTTAAAAGAGGTCAGTAAACGCGCTTGATAACCAGAGGCATCCGGAGAAAAATGGGCCGCATAGAAAGTACCGCCGCCCCCATTGATGTAAGGGGCCAGAATATCTGTATACCACCCGCCCCCTGGGGAAATTTCCACCACGGTCATATCAGGTTCAAGCCCGAAAAACTCTAATGTTGCTTGTGGGTTTCGAAAGGCATCCCGGGCGGCACGATCACCGCGGCGCTCATGGTTAATGACGTCCTCTAAACTCTGGGCCTCCAAGCTTTGAACCTGAGGCTCAGAAATATCCACATCTTCAGCGACCATGTCTTCTGAGGGGGCTGGCACCGCCATAGGGTCTTCGAGTTGAGATGTTTGAGGCACATCGGGCACCTCAGGTGCGTTATCGCAAGCCGCGATAGCGACAACAGATAAAGAACTGAGTAAAAATGAACGGGCGACGGACATGGGAATCTCCCCTTTTCAGGTAAAATGAACTTCTTATTTCCCTTAGCAAGTTTCCTCTGGCATCGCACCCCTTCCCCCATGGCTAATTTTACGAAATTTATCCCTCCCCCTCCCTTGATCCCGAAATTTCGCCTTCCTATTTCAAAAATACCAGGGGCAGAATTGACCTGGTGCGAAACTTGAGCCTTGCCCATTTGGGGAGGCTCTAAATGATCGCTTCGTTTTTGCTTCTTAAAGGAGAATAACATGAGAACCTATGACTTGACCCCCTTCCTTCGATCCACCGTTGGATTCGATAGAATTTTTAATGAGTTGATTGATAACGCCACAAAACTCGAAACCGGTGGCTATCCCCCTTACAATATTGAACGGATTGATGAGAATCAATATCAGATTACCCTCGCCGTGGCAGGGTTTGGTGAAGACGATATCGATATTGAAGTGGTCGACCGTGACCTTAAAGTGACAGGCGGCCGCTATGAAAAAGAGAGTGAGGAGCGGGAGTTTCTGCACCAAGGTATTGCGGGACGCAGCTTTGACCGCCGATTTAGGCTCGCGGAACATGTCCATGTGGTCGGGGCGACCCTTGAAAACGGACTGTTGAACATCTCACTGGAGCGTGAAGTCCCCGAAACGCTAAAACCCCGCAAGGTGAAAATTGGCCATTCAGGCCAAACAGCGAAGATTTTAAAAGGTCCGAACGCCGCCTAACAATCTGTTCACTTGAAACAAGACAAAGCACTCCTCAGGGGGTGCTTTTTTTATTTCCCAATAAGGGGTCAGTCGATATTTTGCAAAAAATTGCGATTTTTTACGACGGAGTATAGATCATCATAATCGTAGCTGTCCTTTCTCCTCTGATAAGAGTTGCACTTTCTCCGTAAGACACGGCATAAGACTCTCCACTGATAGATTTTCTCTGGAGACTTATGATGAGCGACATGCGTACCGAAACCGACAGCTTTGGACCGTTGGATGTACCTTCTGACAAATATTATGGCGCGCAATCCGCTCGGTCATTGATCAATTTTGATATTGGCACAGAAACAATGCCTACCCCCCTCATCAGAGCCTTGGGCATCGTAAAGCGCAGCGCTGCCCGGGCGAATATGAACCTTGAGGTCATTGATGAGAAAATTGGGGATGCCATTGTGGATGCTGCCTCTGAGGTGGCGGAAGGGAAATTAAACGAGCATTTCCCCCTCTCCGTTTGGCAAACAGGGTCAGGCACCCAATCCAATATGAACTCAAATGAGGTGATTTCAAATCGCGCCATTGAAATTTTGGGCGGTGAGATTGGCTCCAAAGACCCCGTTCACCCGAACGATCATGTGAATGCTTCGCAATCGTCGAATGATACTTTTCCAACGGCCATGCATATTGCCGCGGCGGAAGAAATTCAGCATCGCCTCCTCCCCGCGCTGGGCCAGTTGCGCAATGCACTCAACGACAAAGCGCAAGAGTTTGCGGATATTATCAAGATTGGCAGAACCCATTTACAAGACGCCACCCCCTTAACCCTGGGCCAAGAGTTTTCTGGATATGTGGCCATGGTGGAAAATGGGATTGAGCGGGCTGAAGCAGTGCTGCCCCGGCTTTATGCCCTGGCCCAAGGGGGCACGGCGGTAGGCACAGGCCTGAACACAAAACCTGGCTTTGCGAAAATGTTTGCAGAGGAAGTTGCGTCCTACACGAAGCTTCCTTTCATCACGGCCCCGAATAAATTTGAAGCGTTGGCCACCCATGACGCTCTTGTGGAGGCGCATGGGGCTTTAAATGAGATTGCCGTGAGCCTATTTAAAATTGGGAATGACATTCGCCTGCTCGGCTCAGGTCCCCGCTCAGGTTTAGGGGAATTGGCCCTACCGGAAAATGAACCTGGTTCCTCTATTATGCCAGGGAAAGTGAACCCCACCCAGTGTGAGGCACTGACCATGGTGTGCGCCCAAGTGATGGGGAATAACACCACCGTCAGCTTCGCAGGCAGCCAGGGGCATTTTGAACTGAATGTCTTTAAACCCGTTATCGCCATAAATGTTCTTCAGTCCATTCGTTTGCTTGCGGACAGTTCAGTGAGCTTCACTGAAAAATGTGTCACAGGCGTTGAAGCGAACCGGGAGACCATCACCCAATTGATGGAGCGGAGCTTAATGTTGGTGACCGCCCTTGCGCCCACCATTGGCTATGACAACGCCACGAAAATTGCGAAGGCGGCGCACCAAAACGGGACCACTCTTCGCGAAGAGGCGGTCAATCTCGGCTATGTATCTGAAGAAGACTATGACGATATTGTCCGGCCAGAAAAAATGATTGGCCCGAAAGCGTAAAGTCGCTTTACCACCCTCTTGTACCTGGGGGACCTTTAAAGGGGCCAGCCAGGTCAGAGGTAATCCACCCGCCGTAAAACCCGCCCTCCTGGGGGCGGGCAATCTCTCCGTCAACGATGCATTTATCCATCTCCCCCGGCATGAAGGCGATAAACCCTTTCAAGATTTCGAAAGGGGCTGTGGGTTGAAGATAGGTCCAAGCTGACCGCGCCGCTCTCTTGCCATTCTCTGATACCACATCATAATAGCTGGCTTGCCCTTTCCATTCGCAAAGCGACTGGCCAGCCACCTGGACAAGCATCGTCATATCGATATCATCAGGGGGAAAATAATAGGTGGGCGGATGGCTCGTTTCCAAAGTCCGCACCCCATTTTTGGTTTTGGCAAGGCATTTTCCATCGAAATGAACTTCTAAGGTTTTAGAAGTCATTTCTGCGACGGCTGGACGAGGATAGTCCCAGACACTCTCTTGTCCGGGACTGGCAGGGTCCGGTTTAGGGGGGCGTAAAAACATAAGAGGCGCGCTGCCTTCTTTATTCTGCCGCCGCCGTTAGCTCCTCTGCATACACATCTGTGTAAAGCTCTTTGGCATCTGGCTCAGGGCTTTCAAGTGAGAAATCTGCCGCTTCTTTCACAATCGCTTTAATATCTTTATCGATCGCTTTCAAAGCATCTTCGTCGGCAAATCCTTCTTTCAAGATACGCTCTTTACACCGCTCAATGGGGTCAGAGGGCCCACGCATACCGTCCACTTCCTCACGGGTACGATATTTGGCAGGGTCCGACATGGAGTGACCGCGATAACGATAGGTCTTCATCTCCAAAACATAAGGTCCTTTGCCGGCACGGGCATGTTCCACCGCCTCGCGGGAGGCTTCGCGCACTTCCACCACATCCATACCGTCAATTTCTTTGCCAGGGATACCAAAAGAGGCCCCGCGGCGATAAAGATGGGTATCTGCGTGGGAACGTTGTACAGCAGTTCCCATGGCATACTGATTATTTTCAATAACGAAAATCACAGGAAGCTTCCAAAGCTGGGCCATATTCATGGCTTCAAAGACTTGGCCCTGATTTGCCGCGCCGTCCCCAAAATAGGTGAAGCTGACATTATCATTCTTCCGATATTTATTGGCAAAGGCGAGGCCTGCGCCAATGGGCACCTGAGCCCCCACAATACCGTGGCCGCCATAGAATTTCTTGTCAGAAGAGAACATATGCATGGATCCCCCCTTGCCCCGGGAATAGCCATCAATCCGCCCTGTCAGCTCGGCCATCACCCCTTTCGGGTCCATGCCGCAAGCAAGCATGTGACCATGGTCGCGATACCCCGTAATGACCTGGTCGCCCTCTTTCCGTAAAGCTTCAAGTCCTGTGACCACAGCCTCTTGCCCGATATAAAGGTGGCAAAACCCTCCAATATGACCCATGCCATAAAGTTGCCCGGCTTTTTCCTCGAACCGGCGAATGAGCAACATCATTCGATAATATTCAAGCAATTCATCGGAGGTCGCGGTGAGATTGGTTTTTTTCGGCTGCGCCATAGATGGGATCCTCTGTGTGGTTGAGGGCTCCTTAGCCGAAAAGAAAGAGAAAATACCACTAAAAAGTCGCTTAAAGAAGGCGTTCAATGGTCTTTTTCGCCTCCTCAAAGGGCATATCGATCAAATCCCCATCTTGGGGGGCGCCCAGGACGAGGTGGATGGCATCCCACGCCTCTGAGATGTCTAGATAAAAGATATGGCCCTTGCCCATAAGGCGATCTCCATTGGCAAAAAATTCTGTGAGTACGCCTGAACCGTGCAGTTTTAACCACTCCCATTTCTTACGATATAAATCCCCATTCATGTAGAGATACCAACGGGAATCTTCACGGGCGGCGGGAATGTCAAAAAAAAGCGTCTTTGTGTCTGAACTTTTGGCAAGACAAATCACGCCGCCTTCATAATCGTAAAACACAGGATGCTCTTTCAGCTGCAATGACCATTGCTCCCCCCGCCCACTGCGTAAGGCAGCTTGGGCTTGCTTTCGTTGAATGGTGCTGCGGGTATATGCCTCACGGATTTGGGCACGGTTAATATACCAGGC
>JBCCMT010000160.1:0-5198 GCA_039026195.1 Pseudomonadota bacterium
AGGCTGTGACGGATTTTGCCACGGTTGATCCTGTCGAGTTTGATCCAAGCCTTACGCGGAAAGAATTTGATGAGTGCGCAAAAAATCATCGTTCAAACGTAAAGGTCGTCAGTCATGAGGCATTGTCCTCTCGCCCTCATCATGGGTTCTATTATGCGCCAGAGGCGGCAAAACGGCTTAAGCAAACTTTTCCTGAGGCTTCTTTACTCATCATATTTAGAGAGCAGAGAAAAATAATCTACTCCCTATACGGTGAGCATATTCGAAATGGCGGACGTCATCATTTAAGAGAGTTTATCGGTTCTGGAAATGAGCCAGCAGGGTGGAACCCCCTTTGTCGGTTAAGCTTTTTTAAATATGACCAGCTTTTAAAGATGTATAATGACGTGTTTGGAAAAGATAAGGTTTTGGCACTACCCCTTGAACTTCTTTCCACTGATAAATCAGCATTTGCCAAACGTTTTTTTGAGTTTTTGGGTTTACCCCTGCAAGACCTCCCCGCCCAAGCAAGATCAAACCCCGGCTGGACGGCGCGAACCTATGATTTTTATCGGATGACAAATGGATTGTTTCGAAAAAACCCCTTAGGTCCTGCCAGCTCGACAAGCTATCGGCTCCGCGAGAAACTCACCTGGCGTTTAAACGATATTATTCCAAAATCGCTCAGCACTTCTAAAGAAAAAGACTTACGTGAATTTATTGACACGCGTACAGATAATTATTTCTGTAAGTCGAATGCTCAATTGTCGGAGATGTTGGGGATAGACCTTGGTGCTATGGGCTATAAAACTTAAATGTTCAATTCAGGTTTTATAGCCATACAAGGATGAATTAGGTCTACAAAAATCCTTGGGCCAAGACCCATAAGACTTTTGTAGAAGATTATAACAACTAAGCGATCAAGCGCCAGCGGGCTCAGGTCCGCCAAGGGGACCATCTTTTTTCCCGCTTGAAGACTTTGCACCCGTAGTGGGTACAGAGGATGGTGTTGGCGGCGCCGGCGTATTGCCATCATCGTCCCGCACAATCTTTTCCCCTTTTAAAAGGCGATTAATCTCATCTCCACTTAAGGTCTCATATTCAAGCAAGCCCTCAGCCACGGCAATCCAGTCATCGTTATGATCAGCCCCCAAAATACGGTGCGCCGTCTGGTTGGCTGTTTCAATGATATCCCGCACCTCATCCTCAATTTTACGGGCCGTGTCCGGACTGATTACATTTGAGCGGGCAATGGACTGACCTAAGAAAACTTGACCTTCATCCTCCGCATACGCAATGGGCCCTAGGTCGTCGGACAGGCCATATTGGGTCACCATGGCGCGCGCTAGCTTGGTGGCTTGCTCAATATCCGAAGATGCCCCTGAGGTCACATGCTCCTTCCCAAACTTCAGCTCTTCAGCCACTCGGCCGCCCATTAAGATGGCCAGGCGAGAGGTCATTTCTTGTTTAGACATGGAAAAACGATCTCGCTCTGGCAATTGCATCACCATGCCCAAGGCCCGACCCCGGGGAATGATGGTCGCCTTATGCACAGGGTCCGTGGAGGGCACATTTAAGGCCACCACCGCATGACCCGCCTCGTGGTAAGCGGTCAGGGTCTTTTCCTTCTCGGTCATAACGGTAGAGCGACGCTCCGCCCCCATCATGATTTTGTCTTTCGCGTCCTCAAACTCTTTCGAGGTAACCATGCGTTTGCCTCGACGTGCCGCTAAAAGGGCGGACTCATTGACCAAATTGGCCAAATCCGCGCCGCTAAAGCCCGGTGTGCCCCGCGCAATGGTTCTGATATTCACATCAGGGCCCAAAGGTACCTTTTTCACATGCACGCTTAAGATCTTCTCACGACCTGGCAGATCAGGGTTCGGTACCACCACCTGGCGGTCAAACCGGCCAGGCCGCAACAAGGCCGGGTCCAGCACGTCAGGCCGGTTGGTGGCCGCAATCAAGATGATACCTTCATTGGCTTCAAACCCATCCATCTCCACCAGAAGCTGGTTCAGCGTCTGCTCCCGCTCGTCATTGCCGCCGCCAAGGCCAGCCCCGCGGGAACGGCCCACCGCGTCAATCTCATCGATAAAGATAATGCAAGGGGCGTTTTTCTTGGCCTGCTCAAACATATCCCGCACGCGAGAGGCCCCGACACCCACAAACATCTCCACAAAATCTGACCCCGAAATGGTGAAGAAAGGCACATTTGCCTCCCCCGCAATGGCGCGGGCGAGCAAGGTCTTCCCGGTTCCTGGGGGGCCCACCAAGAGCGCACCCTTGGGGATTTTTCCGCCCAAGCGCTGAAATTTCATGGGGTCGCGAAGATACTCGACAATTTCCTCAAGCTCTTCCTTCGCTTCATCGACGCCGGCCACATCTTCGAAAGTCACACGCCCATGGCGCTCCGTCAGAAGTTTGGCTTTTGATTTCCCGAACCCCATGGCCCGGCCAGAGCCCGCCTGCATTTGACGCACCGCCATGAATAACAGGCCAACGATGAGTAAGATGGGCAGTAAATTAAAGATAAGGGAGACAATGAAGGGCACTTTTTCTTCAGGCAAAACCCGAACCGGCACATTCGCTTCGTAAAGCATGTCCGCCACATCAGCATTTTCAGGGACAGTGGTTTTATAAGGTTGCCCGCCTGATAAAGTGCCGACAACTTCATTTTTATTGACCTCAGCGGACGCAATGCTGCCTGTATCAAGCTGTTGACGAAACTCTGTGTAGCTTAATTCCTGCGGTGTTGCGCTGGGCGAAGCATTGGAGAAGACGTAAAACAGCATCACCGCCACGACGCCCATTAAGCCCCAAATCATCCACTGACGTCCGTTCATATTTTCATACCCTTCGCATCACCTAAAGAATGCGTTCTAACTTATATGTTTTAATACCAGATAACCCGGTGATAAAATTTTTCAGGGACGATATTTCGTCCCTCAAAAAACTGAATGTTATTTAAGAACTCTTCCGCGCCCTTCCAACCCGTTAATGCTCTCAAGATATCCTCTTGAGCGATTATTAAGATATGAGTGACTTGGCCATTTTCCACAAGACAAGGCAAGCTGCACAGGGCGCGGCGTTTCAGCGTCGTGGTGGCGATATTTTGCGGCAAATACGCCCCCAAGGGGGCCCAATAGCTGTTTTGTGAGAAGCCTTTAGGGGGGTGGAGCACAAAATGGTCATCCCACAAAAGGGGGCGGGTTGTTACCAGTTGCTTCTCAACCCCAGAGGTCCCATCGGCACGCCCCACCGCCTGCGCCGCCTCCCGGATCAGCCAGAGCTGGCCTTTATCCGCCATGACCTCAACGCCATAACTGACCCGTCGCCCTTGGGCGGGCAGGTTTTGGAAAAAGGAGAGCGGAATGCCCTCTCCCTTCCCTAAGGCGTGGGCAAGGGCCTGCAATAGGGCGGGGAGATCGGTTGCCCTACCGGGGTGGTGGAGCTTAACCCCGCCCGATGGGGTGAAATCGACGCCCGCCCTTTCGGCATCGTCTAAAATATGACGATGGCGCTGATCATCAACGGCCTGAAGCTGGGCGGCTGTTTGGCTTAAGGCCTTTGGCATTAAAAGCTCTTGTTGTTCTAACGCCGCCAGCAGCGCCCTCATCCTGATCCGCTCAAACCGGTCGTCGTCATTTGAGGGGTCATGCACAAAGGGAAGATTGTGGTGTTCTGCATAGGCGAGGAGTTGAGATCGTCTTGCGGTCGTCAGCAATGGTCGGGCTAAGGTGAGGGGGCCCCCGTCGGCAGAGGCGACCTTCACTTCAGCGCGTATGGCGGCCAAACCCAGCCCACTGCCCCGCCGCAGCCGCATCAAAACGGTCTCGGCTTGATCATCCTGATGATGAGCGGTGACAAGCCGATCTATCGCCTCCCTCTGACATGCCTTGATGAGAAGGTGGTATCGAGCCTTGCGCGCGGCGGCTTGGATGCCTGTTTGGGGTTTCTCCCCTTCCCACCTGAGTGTCCAATGGGGAATGCTGTGCGACCCACACCAGCTTGCTACTTTCTCAGCCTCTTTCGCTGCCTCTGGCCGAAGGCCATGGTTCACGGTTAAGGCGAGAATATCATAGCCCTCCGTATAAAGTTTATGGAGTAATGAAAAAGAGTCCGCCCCCCCTGAAACAGCGACGGCAAGCCGCCCCGCTTGTGACGGCGGGCCCCCCAAGACAGATTCATCAACATCAAAGTCGGGCACATCTAAGCTGCTGTCGGTAATCAGCAGCCTGCACTATTTCGTTCAGCAGAAAACTGCTGCTTTAAGGCCCCTTCCATATTGGGAAATTTCGATTGCCCTACACGGAAGACATTACAGGCCTCAGCATTGCGTTCTAATCGTACAAAGGCCGTTCCTAATTTTAGATAGGCCTCGGCCGAGCGAGCGTCCTCCTTATGGGCGGACACATGGTCAAGAAACACCCGCGCAGCGGCTTCGTTCGCGCCGGTTGCCAAATAAACCTCCCCCAATAAAAATTTGGCTTCGGGGGTTTGCGGCGCATTGGGAAATTTTTGGACAAACGCAGAAAGGGAAGCTTCTGCGAGCGTATAATCTGCCGCGAGCACCGCGTCATAGCCTAAATTATAGGCCGCAGACGGATCATCGGGCAAGGTCATGGTCACCACGGGGTCTTCTGTTTGATCATCATTCCCCCCGATCAAATCCGTCGGTGCCCCGGGCATTCCCATGGGGCTACCGCCCAACTCTGGAAAGGTGGCTGGCGGCGCAGCGGCGGGGGCAGTTTGCGTTTCAAGGCGTTCGATAGCTTGTTCCTGCTGGCGCAAGCGAAAGCTCATTTCCTCCACTTGCCCAGTCAGCTGGGCGAGCGCGGTTTCCAGCGCCACCAACCTCACCGCAAGATCACCTTCGGGCAGAGACACAGAAGCTACGGGCACCGCCGGGCGATTGCTATATCCAGACCCGGTGACGGGAACGTTTTGCGCGCGAACCTCCCGCCCTTCAACGGAGTAAAGCACCGCCTGCATATCTTGGAGGGCGTTTTCAAGCCGGTCTAACCGCTCTTGAGTGCGCTGATCCGGCGTTGACTGAATACCAGGGCCCACGCCAACACCTGTAACTTGAGCGGTGGCATGGAAGGGAAAAAGACCAACGATCAACGCCGTAAGAAGGGATGAAAATTTCCATTTCATCAATTGTTTTAAACCTTTACCCATACGCCTTCACCTCTCTAACGGTATGCGAGAAAACA
>JBCCMT010000161.1:0-5182 GCA_039026195.1 Pseudomonadota bacterium
ATGGGTCGTTGGTTGGCAATCGTTATGACATGTGCCGCGATGGCACTGGTCCCGGTCGCGAAGGCGCAAGACATTGCCGATGCCATGGCCGCCCTCAATGCGGGGCAGCATGACACGTCCAAGGCCATGGCTGTGCCCCTCGCCGAAAAGGGCAACCCCGACGCCCATTTCATCTTAGGTCATTTGGCGGCGAACGGTTTGGCGGGGCCAACGGACATGCCCCTTGCGGTCAATCATTATAGTGAAGCCGCCTTAGTGGGGCAGCCTCATGCCCAGTTTGCGTTGGGCGAGCTTGCCTATCAGGGAGAGGGGGCGGTGCAAGATTTAGAGCGTGCCGCCGGCTGGTATAACCTCGCCGCCGCGCAAGGGCATAACCTAGCCAAGGTCCGCTTGGGCTATATGTATGCCGAGGGGCAGTCGGTGCCAAAAGACCCTAGCCGGGCGGCCCTTCTTTTTGAGGAGGCGGCAAAGGCAGGGGAGCCCATCGCGCAATATCATTTGGGCCTTCTCTATCTGGATGGCGAAGGGCGACGGCGGGATTATGCTAAGGCCGCCAAATGGTTCCGCGCCGCCGCAGAGCAGGGCGATGCTGACAGCATGTATAATCTCGCCTTGATTTTAGAAACGGGCCGGGGCGGGGAGACCGACCTGCTTGGCACTGTCCGCTGGATGGAGGCGGCCGCCCGAGAAGGCGTCTTGCCCGCCAAGGTTTCCATGGGCCTTCTCTATTATAATGGCCGGGGGGTCGAGGCCTCCCCCAAATTGGCGAGCGACTGGTTTAAAGACGCCGCCGAGGGCGGCAGCGCGGAGGGGATGTTTCTTTACGCGGTGGCCATCTCTGAGCGGTTGACCGGCAAACGGGATTTGGTGACCGCGCTGAAATGGGCAGAAAAATCAGTTGCCCTCTCTACCGATGCCCCGATTGAGATGCGCCAAGAACGCACCGCTTTAAGAGACCAATTGCGCAAAGTGATTACCCAGCGGTCACAACCTGCCCGCGCCCCGCGCCCTCAACCCAAAGAACCAGCGCCAGTGCCCACCCCGGTGTCCGCTCCACCAGATGTGCCCCCGCAACAGGTTGCTGATATCGAGGAAGAGGAGAAGGAGAGCCCTATGGTCGCTCCCATAGAAGAGATGGCAGATAGCTCTACCCCTAAAAATTTGCGACGTAAGCTGCGATAAAAATGGGAAAACCACTTTTTGGTCATATCTGCTTCAACTGCAAGGCAGAAGACCGGGATCGATAATTCGAATAATAGAGCATCGCGCCGAAAAGTGTACGCGGTTTTCGGCAAAAAGCGATGCGAAGTTAAAAGACTATAGCGAGGGCGTGAGTATAAACGAGCGTCCGATGCTATAGATCCCTTTTGAGCAGACAATACTTTCCTATTATGGATCCCGAATAAGCTTTCAGCTTTCTGAGATGACAAGAAAAAGGGCAGATTCGCGGAAGGTGAAACTTTTTGCGCCCCCTTGCGCTGGGTGGTCTGTCCCCTCTAAACAAGCGATCACTTAACCAATCACATCTGAAATGAGTTCTATGTCTGACGACCAGGCCCGAAAGGGTCCCGATTATCGCGATACCCTATTTCTTCCGGAAACGGAATTTCCCATGCGGGCGGGACTTCCCAAAAAAGAACCGACCTTTCTTAAGCGATGGGCGGAGATGGGCCTTTATGACAAGCTGCGTGAAGCGGCGGCGGATCGGCCCCCCTTCACCCTTCATGATGGCCCCCCTTACGCAAACGGTCATCTGCATATGGGTACGGCGCTCAACAAAGTGCTGAAAGACCTCGTGGTCCGGTCACGGCAAATGATGGGATTCAACGCTAATTATGTCCCCGGCTGGGATTGCCATGGCTTGCCCATTGAATGGAAGGTGGAGGCGAATTTTGCGGGCAAAGGTCGGAAGAAAGCTGACGTTCCGCCTTCAGAGTTTCGGGCCGCTTGCCGTGCCTATGCGGAAGAATGGGTGGGTATTCAGCGGGATGAATTCCGCCGCCTCGGCATCGAAGGGGATTGGGAAACCCCCTATCTTACCATGAATTATGAGAGCCAAAGTATTGTGGTGGGCGAGTTCCTGAAATTCGTCGAACAAGGGTTGGTCTATCGGGGCTCTAAACCGGTGATGTGGTCACCGGTGGAGCAAACGGCCCTTGCGGAAGCTGAAGTCGAATATCACGATCATCAGTCTACGATGATTTGGGTGCGCTTTAAATTTAAAAACAACACAGCACCAGCGGGGCTGGAAGATGCTTCCATCGTTATCTGGACCACCACCCCTTGGACCATCCCCGGCAACCGCGCGGTGTGCTATGGCCCCTCCCTCTCTTACGGCGCTTACCGTATTGAGGCGTTGGAAGAGGATTTAGAATTCACCCCATGGAGCCAGCCGGGAGAGGTTTTAATCCTGGCGGATGCCCTAGCGAATGAGGTAAAAAAGGCCGGTCTGGTGGTGGACTGGACCCGCATTGCGGATGTGCCCACGGCGCATTTAAAGGGCGCAAAGCTTCACCATCCCTTAAATGGCTTCGCAGGAGGCTATGATTTTGATGTCCCCCTACTCTCTGGCGATCATGTGACTGACGATGCGGGGACAGGGTTTGTGCACACCGCCCCCTCCCACGGGCAAGATGACTATTTTGCGTGGTTAGGCCATGGCATGCCCCTTGATGATATTCCCCATACGGTAGGCCCCGATGGCGCCTATACGGACGAAGCCCCCGGCTTTGTGGGCGAGAAAGTCCTGGTGACCGAGGGGAAGAAAAAAGGGAAAGACGCCACAGCGAATAAGGCGGTGATTGACCAACTCATGGCGCAGGACAGTCTTTTTGCGCGTGGGCGGCTGAAGCATTCCTACCCCCATAGTTGGCGATCCAAAGCACCCATCATTTTCCGCAATACCCCCCAATGGTTTATCCGTATGGGGAATTTAGGCGAAGGAAGCTTACGTGATCAAGCTTTAAAGGCCATCAGCGAAACAGCCTTCTACCCTGCCGGCGGTCGAACCCGCATCCAATCCATGGTGGAGGGTCGGCCCGACTGGCTGGTCTCCCGCCAGCGCGCGTGGGGGAACCCCATCGCCCTTTTCGTAGATAAAGACGGGGAGCCCTTGGTCGACAAAGCGGTGAATGCTCGGATTGTCGCGGCTATTAAAGAGCGTGGGGTTGACGCGTGGTTCGATACCGACGCCGCTGAATTCCTTGGTGATCAATATGATCCGTCAGCATATGAAAAAGTGACAGACATTCTCGATGTCTGGTTTGACTCAGGCTCCACCCATAGTTTCGTGCTGGAGGCACGGGAGGATTTGTCTTGGCCTGCGGATATTTATTTGGAGGGGTCTGACCAACATCGCGGCTGGTTCCAGTCCAGCTTGTTGGAGGCCTGCGGCACGCGGGGCCGCGCGCCCTATGACGCTGTCTTGACCCATGGGTTTGTGCTGGACGCCAAGGGCTATAAAATGTCCAAATCCCTCGGCAACACTATTTTGCCGGAGGAGCTGACAAAAAAATATGGTGCCGACATTATTCGTATATGGACAGCCTCCTCTGACTATTCTGAAGATATCCGGATCGGTGAGGAAATCATCGGCTCTTCTGTCGATGCGTACCGAAAATTGCGCAACACCTTACGCTATTTGCTCGCTGCACTCGATGAAAGTGCGGGCAGTGAAGAGGTGGCTTATGGGGATATGCCCGCGCTGGAGCGGTATATCCTTCATCGGCTGGAGGCGGTGCATCACCAAGTGGTGGAGGGGTATGAGACCTATACTTTTAAATCCGCCTGGCGGGCCATCATGGAATTTGCCAGTGCAGATCTCTCTGCCTTTTACTTCGATATTCGGAAAGACAGTCTTTATTGTGATGCAGAGACAAGCCTTAAACGGCGCTCAGCGCGAAAGGTGATGTCGATCTTATTTGACTATCTGGTCCGTTGGATTGCGCCTATTTGTCCGTTTACCGCAGAGGAGGCTTATCTTTCCCGCTATCCAGCGGAGGAAAGCCGTCAGGGCTCTGTCCATTTACTTCAATTTACCGCGCCCCCGCCCCAATGGCGAGATGACGCTTTGGCGCAAACCTGGGGGGAGGTACGTCAAGTCCGCCGTGTGGTGACAGGGGCCTTAGAGGAGGCGCGGCAAGACAAAAAAATTGGCGCAAGCTTAGAAGCTGCCCCCACTATTTTTGTGAGTGAAGACAAATACCCCCTTCTCTCATCGATCGATATGGCGGAGGTGAGTATTACATCCGTGGCGGTTTTGAAAACCGGCCCTGCGCCTGCGGGGGCCTTTGAATTGCCGGATATTTCCGATGTGTCGGTGGTGGTGGAAAAAGCGACGGGCGAGAAATGCGCGCGATGCTGGCAAGTCCTTGACGAGGTGTCATCGCCGAAAATGCTCTGCCTGCGCTGTGATGAAGTGGTCAATCCATGAACGCTTGGCTGAAAGATATGCGGGCCAACCCCGTTTTTCGCTTTACCATCATAGGCGCGGCGGTTGCGCTTCTTCTCGATCAAGCCACAAAGCTTTGGGTGCTTCACGTCATCAAGCTGCAGGACCGTTTCGCGGGCCATTGGGAGTTGAGCCCCATTTTCGATCTGACTTATGTGGAAAATCGCGGGGTGAGCTTTGGGTTGTTTGCGGGCGGCATGACATCGCGGGTGTTACTCAGCCTTTTGGCCATCGTGGTCAGCGCTTTTATTATCCATTGGGCAGGCCGTTTAGATCGAAAGGCTGCCGCCTGGGGGGCGGGGTTCATTGTGGGGGGCGCCTTGGGGAACGCCATTGACCGGATCTTTTACGGCTTCGTCGTGGATTTCCTCAATTTTTCAGATATTTACTTCCCCTGGCAATTTAATTTTGCCGACGTGGCCATCAATATCGGGGTGGCTCTTTTAGCGTATGATGCTTTTTTTGTGGCGCCTAAGCAGGAAAGCAAAAACAGATCGTAAAACCCTTTGCACCCCCTGCCTGGCGGGGGTATATTACTCAAAAATAGGTTGAGGATTCTCGATGACCCCCTTTTTCAAGGTAACTTCTCTTATTGGATTAGCGCTTTTGGCCAGTGGATGCGAAAGTCTGGGGAAAGCCCTCGGCGCTGGGAAAAGCCCGCCCGATGAATTTGCCATTGTCACCAAAGCGCCCCTCACCGTGCCGCCGGATTATGGCTTACGTCCGCCCCAG
>JBCCMT010000162.1:0-5179 GCA_039026195.1 Pseudomonadota bacterium
CCACTTCGTCAATCGTCAATGTACTGAAGCTTGATTTGCGGACATAGGACTGGTCATATCCAAAATTTAGATTCACAGCTTCATTCATTGCAATACCAATGCCAAAGCTTGTACGAATCGCATCCCCTGCATCAAAACTTCGTAAAAGAGGGGGCCAATAAACTCTTCAATGTCGGCTTCTAGATTGAACTGATATCCAAGATTGGCAAACAGCACCACAGGATCGACGCGTTTGATCGCCGTGATGCTCGGTTCAACGGACCAATAGCCCGACCCCGTTGCGACTTCTGTCTCAAGACCATTTTCATTACGGTCAACATCAAAGGGTCCCCGTCCTGTCGGCGCTTTGATGCGGAAATTCCCCACAAAGAAAGGCCAAGCCCCGCCCCCACGGTTCAGTTGGTAATGGGCACCGGCTGTAATATCCCCAATGCCGTCGCCGGAAAGATCTCTTAAGGTTTCTTGGTCATCACCAAGAACAATCCCAGCAATGCGATCATCTTGGATCACATAAGGAACGGTGACATCAATCTCAAAACGGTCGCTCAACCCTAACCGGGCCCCTTGGCTAAAGGTGATAGATTGTCTGTCTGTGTCTGTCGCTTCAATAACCCCCACTAAGAGCGCGTCAACAATTTCTAGACCAGAGAAGAAAAATCTGTTGTCGGAGGAGGTGGAGTAGTTAAAGCCCGTTTCCAATTTCAGGTCACGACCGCCGGTTAAAATGCCACCGGTATTATTGAAAAGCTCAATATTCGGGGAGCGGGTCTCACTCTCTGGGCGTTCCCCCACGGTTTCAGGTTCAGTCGAAGCAGTGCGCACAGGGGCAGCAGGCCGGGCCGCTTGTCCTTCGGGGCGAGGCCTGACGGTTTGCGGGGCGGTCTCTGCCGTTTGGACAGGGGCACGCTGGGCAACCTGTGGGCGCGGGGAGGGCGGTGTTGGCCCCCCTTGGGAAACCGAAGCGGTTTCAGTTTTAGCGGTGGTTTGAAGGGCAAGGAGGGTTTTGACCTGGCTTTCCAAAACGCTCATCCGCTTTTCGAGATTAGCATTTTCGACTTCAAGTTCTAAAACACGCTCTTGCGCTCTGATTTCAGCCTGCGCAGCTTGCTCTTCTAAAATGAGAAGTCTGCCCCGTAAAATCGCGGCCTCATCCTCAAGGGATAAATTTTGAGCATAAGAAATTGAGACAAGCGAAATGCAGGTGCTCGCTGTCATCAGCGCAAGTTTACGTATTGATCGTCCAGCCACGTTCCATCCCTCTCTCCAGAGATTTCATTTTCTAAGCGCAAAAATTATTTAATCAATTGAAAAGAACACCAAAATCCACTTTTTTCGTTAAAATTGCAACTTTTTGGCATGAAACTTGTATGCAAAACCCGTAAAGGGAGAGTGTTTTGATCACCCCCCTGATAAACACGCACTCAGTACGCAAACCGTCATGGCATGATAACTAGTGTGATGACCTGCGCCTTGGGGTGATTCGGCTCTAAAATAGTTGGCGCATGGGGAAGTGTAAAAGCGTACTCCTAAGCTACCTTTTTAAACATCAAGGGCTTCCCCGACGAAGGCGGCGTTCTCTTGAATGAATTGAAACCGGGGTTCAGCTTTCTTTCCCATCAACCGTTCAAAAAGATCATTCACATCAGGCAATTCATCAGCGGGCAGGTGTATCCGCGCCAAACTACGGGTCGCTGGGTCCATGGTGGTGACCTTAAGATCACTGGCATTCATCTCGCCCAAGCCCTTAAACCGGCCCGCATCCACCTTGGCCCCTTTTTTAAACTCGGTTTTCAGTTTCTGCTCTCGGTCTTCCTCATCTAGGGCGTATACGGTCTTTCCCCCTTGGGAGAGGCGGTAAAGAGGGGGCTGGGCCAAATAAAGATGACCATTAGCCACCAGTTCTGGCATGGCGATATGAAAAAAGGTGATGAGAAGGGCAGCAATATGCGCACCATCCACATCCGCATCGGTCATGATAATGACCTTGTCATAGCGCAAATCTTCAAGGTCGAATTTTGCTCCCACATGCACGCCAAGGGCAACGGAGATGTCATTGATTTCTTGATTGGCGAGGATCTTATCTCGGGTGGAGCTTGCCACGTTTAAGATTTTCCCGCGTAACGGCAGGATAGCTTGGGTTTTCCGGTTTCGAGCTTGCTTCGCGCTGCCCCCCGCTGAGTCCCCCTCCACCAAGAAGATTTCCGTGCCTGTGCGGTCCTTGGCGGTACAGTCAGAAAGCTTACCGGGCAGGCGGAGCTTTTTCATGGCCGAGGCACGCTGAACTTCTTTCTCCTTACGCCGACGAATGCGCTCATCCGCTTTATCAATGACCCATTCCAAGAGTTTATCGGCTTGTTTGGCATTGCCGGCCAACCAATGGTCAAAGGCGGGGCGCACCGCTGCTTCCGTCAGCTTTTGCGCTTCGTTCGTGGCGAGCTTGTCTTTGGTTTGGCCTTGAAACTCTGGGTTCGAAACAAAAACGGAGAGGAGGGCCCCGGCGGTGCCAAGGGCATCCTCAGCGGTGATATTGCCGGCCTTTTTGTTGCCCGCCAATTCGGCATAGGCCTTCAAGCCTTTGCTCAATGCACTCCGCAGGCCTTGTTCATGGGTCCCCCCCTCAGGGGTGGGGATGGTATTACAGTAAGAGTTGGTAAAGCCGTCCGCAATCTGACCACTGGGCGCCACAAACCCTGCTGCACCCCAAGCTACGGCCCATTCCACGGTACCATGGCCGCCTTCTTTTTCGACCCGGCCTGAAAATATACCCTCGGTCACGGTGGGTTTTTCGGCGATCACGTCCCCCAAATAGTCGGCAAGGCCGTTAACGAACTTAAAGGTCTCTTTCGGCGGGGTTTTGTCATCCTTTTCCAAAAGGGCGGGGTCACAAGACCAGCGGATTTCAACCCCGCCAAAAAGATAGGCTTTTGAACGGGCCATCCGGAAGAGGCGGGCGGGTTTGAACCGGGCCCCTTTTCCAAAAATCTCTGCGTCCGGGTGAAAGGTAATAAAAGTGCCCCGTCGGTTAGGTGTGTCGCCCACTTTTTTAAGCTTTGAGGTGGGCTTGCCGCGAGAATATGTCTGCCGGTAAAGGGTTCGGTCTCGGGCCACCTCCACGGTTAAGTCATCGGAAAGGGCATTCACCACCGACACACCGACACCATGCAGCCCCCCAGAGGTGGCATAGGCTTTGTTGGAGAATTTCCCCCCGGCGTGAAGGGTGGTCATGATGACTTCCAGCGCGGATTTGGTTTTGAATTTGGGGTGTTTATCGATGGGAATACCCCGGCCATTATCCCCCACCGTCAAATGGCCGTTTTCATCCAAACTGACTTCAATACGGGTGGCATGGCCCGCCACCGCCTCGTCCATGGAATTATCGAGCACCTCGGCAAAAAGATGGTGCAACGCCCGTTCATCGGTGCCGCCAATATACATGCCCGGCCGCTTGCGAACCGGCTCTAACCCCTCAAGAACCTCAATATCTTTTGCAGAATAATCATTATCAGAGAAAAGGTCAGCTTTTTTGGCGGATCGAGACATGAGCCCTCAAGAACGAAGATGGAACATTTGATGAAGCTCCCCCATAGACTGTTCGCAACCTAACGCCAAGGGGAAGCTTTCAACGATTTGAAAAGCGATGGTGCAAGGGCCTTAACCGTGTGGGCCCAATTTTGGATATATAGGACGGTTGATGAGCGGGGAGGGGCGCTTTTGTCTTCCTAAGGGGAGCGGGCTCTTCATCGGGATCTGTTTCTTTTAAAGGCGCCGCAATAGGCTCAGGCAGTATCTCTTCTGCTTTATCGAAGGCTGCATCAACGGGTTTTGCTTTCTCGCGGAGCCATCTGAAAAACCGTTGTGCTTTGAGGCTTGTACTGACTAAAATCGCAATCCCCGTTACGATCATCAAAAGCCCTAAGGGAATAGGGAGAAAAACGATTAAGGCGCCCAACCCAATCAGGGTGAACCCAATAAAAGTCAAAAGAGCATTTATCATATGGAGGTCCCTAACGCAGCTGGAACGGGCAACATCTATAGGGGACATAAGGAGCCAAGTTCTTGGTTCAACTTAAATCCCGGGAATGAGCGGTATCCCTCGCCGAAATTTCTTCTCGCAGCCTGCCAACTGCCGTGAATAGGTGTCGTAAATATATTGCACGCGGCCAGCTGCTTTTTTGACAGCGGATTTGTTTTGATAACTGCCCTGTAAATACCCCTCTACCCCCTCATGATAGGCGAGATATTGACCATAGGCATCGGTTTTGGGGATACCGGCCCTACGAGACGACCTATTAATATACCAAGCCACAAAGCGGGTGGCGTCTTTAAATTCATCCCTGTCTGCCCCGCCATGTCCTGTCTGTCTTTTATAAAGGTCCCAGGTGCCGTCTAAGGCTTGGGGATAGCCCTGGGCGCTGGAAAGACGCTTGCCGGGGAAGACGAACAGAAACTTCCCCCGCGGGGGCCTTGCGTCATGACGAAAACTTGATTCTTGGCGAATGATGGCAAGTTGCAATGCTTTGGGCGCCCCATATTTTTTCTCCGCCCTGTGGGTTGCCCGATACCAGCCGCGTTTGTCTTCAAAGATAGAACAGGCATTGCCCACATTTTCTGGCGGGGAGGTGGCGCATCCTGTCATCGTAAAGATGATCAGGACAAAGGGGAGAAAAATGCGCATATGCCTTTATAACAACACTGGCACTGATTTTCGAGCGCTAATTTGATCAACGGATAGGGCACAATCATAGGCCAGGATCTCAACCCCGGCGGCAGCGGCCTCCCGCAACCCCTTGCCGTAGGCGGGGTCCAGATCATCCGCTGGCGCAAAGCCGGTGGTATCTTCTCGCTGAATAATAAAGAGAAGCACCGCCCGGTCGCCGGCCGCCACCATGCCCATCAGCTCTCGCAAATGTTTCAGCCCCCGGGCGGTGACGCAGTCTGGAAATTCTGTCACGCCATCCTCGCGGCGGAGGAGGTGACAGTTTTTCACCTCGACCCAGGTTTTTTGAGGCCCCTCCAGCAGAATATCGATCCGAGATTTCTCTTCGCCATATTTGACCTCTCGGCGAAGGGGGAGGTCTGGGGTCAGCCCGTCGATGATCCCCGCCTGGATAGCTTCTTCCGCGATTTTATTGGGGTGATGGGTGTTAATCCCCACCTTGGTGGCGCCGTCCGGGCCCTC
>JBCCMT010000163.1:0-5176 GCA_039026195.1 Pseudomonadota bacterium
CTCGTTGCTTGTCGCGGTGAGGCCCAGCCCACCGCAACTACACCTGCCGAAGCGCTCGTTGCGACTGGACAGGGTCGCCCCACCGTCTACACGGCGGAAATTATCAACACCTACCCCCATGACCAGGAGGCGTTCACCCAAGGCCTCTTTTTCGCTGGCGGCGTGCTCTATGAAAGCACCGGCAAGGTGGGCAAGTCAGCGCTCATCCGCCATGACCTGTTTGAGGCGGCCACCGCGAAAACCACCCCCCTTCGCCAAGACGTGTTCGGCGAAGGCGCTACGGCGGTGGATGGAAAAATCATCTCCCTCACCTGGCGTGACGGGGTTGGCTTTGTGCATGACCTTGAGACCATGGCCCATGAGCAGGATTTTCCGATTGCCGGCGAAGGTTGGGGCCTCACCTATGACGGCACCCGGCTAATCATGAGTGACGGCACCCACCGCTTATGGTTTTTAGACCCCCAAACTTACGAAGAGACGGGGAGCATTGAGGTGAAGGTGGGCCGCCGCCCCCTCCCCCGACTGAACGAGCTCGAATGGATCAAGGGCGAAGTCTGGGCCAATATTTGGCAGCAAGATGTGATCGCCCGCATTGACCCCAAGACGGGCCAAGTCACGGGCTTTATCGACCTTTCTGGCATATACCCCGACCGCGACGACCCCTTTGACGATGTGCTGAACGGTATTGCCTATGATCCGGCAACAGATCGCCTGCTCATCACCGGGAAACACTGGTCAAAGATGTTCGAAATTCGCTTGATCGCGCAAAGGGAATAAAGACCATGGATTATCTTCGCACCCCTGAGGAGCGGTTTAAGGGCCTAGAGGGCTACCCTTTTTCCCCTCATTATACAGACGTGACGGCGGACGACGGTACCGCCCTTCGGCTCCATTACCTTGATGAAGGGCCCCAAGACGGGGAGATCATCCTCTGCCTCCATGGGCAACCCTCTTGGTCCTATCTGTACCGGAAAATGATCCCCCTGCTGACGGCGGAGGGCTATCGCGTGCTCGCCCCCGACCTTATCGGGTTTGGCAAGTCAGACAAACCTACCGTCAAGGAAGATTATAGCTATCAGGGGCATGTGGATTGGATGTGCCAATGGTTATTGGCGTTGGACCTCAACAATATCACCCTGGTTTGCCAAGATTGGGGCGGGTTGATTGGCCTGCGGATGGTTGCCACCTTCCCTGAACGCTTTGCGCGGCTGGTGATCGCCAATACAGGCCTGCCAGATTCAAAGGCGGTCAAGCCAGCGCTGTCGGAAATGCTTGGTAAGGTCTACCCCACCCTGCCCGTCCCTAGCGCGCAGGATGTGCAGCAAAAATTTAAAGAGGGCGACCCCACCGCCTTTCTCTATTGGGTGAAATATGCCTGTGAGCATCCAGACTTTACCGTTAAGGACGTCTTCAAGGTCATGTCCAAATTTGACGATGACAAAGCCTTAGAGGGCTATGACGCTCCTTTTCCCAATGATCAGTACCAGGCGGGGGCCCGCGCCTTCCCTGCCCTTGTGCCGCTTCTGCCCCATCATAAATCAGAGCGGGAGGAGAATGACAAAGCCTGGGCAGTACTCGAACAATTTGCCCGCCCGGTGCTGACCGCCTTTTCTGACCGCGACCCCGTGACAAAGGGCGGCGAGGCTGTCTTTCAAAAACGCATCTCAGGCGCCAACGGTGTGGCGCATACCATTATCAAAGGCGGCGGGCATTTCTTACAAGAGGACAGCGCCCCTGCCCTGTCAGAAGCCATTATCAATTTTATGAAGGCAACGCCTCTAACGCGCTAAGTCCTCTAAAGCTTGATGCACCATGCGGCCCACGGTTTCGGCGATTTGGTCGAGGGGGATGTCTTGTTTCTCCCCGCTGCTTCTGATCTTCAGCTCCGCATTGCCCTCTTTCACCCCGCGGGGGCCAATGGTGATAATAAGCGGCAGACCGATTAAATCCATCCGGGCGAACTTCTCCCCCGCCCTATCGCCAGTGTCATCGTAAAGAACATCCACGCCTTGCGCCTCTAAGGCCGTATAAAGATCAGTACAGATATTATCTGTCGCCTCATCACCCGCCTTTAAATTCACAATGCCGCAATGGAAGGGGGCCACAGACATGGGCCATTTGCAGCCATTTTCATCGTGATAAGCTTCGATCAACGCTCCCACCAGGCGGGAGACGCCGATGCCGTAGGAGCCCATTTCCACCTCCGCCTTGCCTTCGGGGCTTTCCACCGCCGCCTTCATGGCGCTGGAATATTTCTTCCCGAAATAGAAGATGTGCCCCACTTCAATGCCCCGCGCAGAAAGGCGATCTTCCTCTGGCACTTGGGCAAAGGCGGCCTCGTCATGCATTTCATCCGTAGCAGCATATTTGGATGTCCACTGATCATAAAGGGGCTCAAGATCCCCTTCAAAATCGAGGTCAGCGGGGGGCGGCGCCATATGCGTTAAGTCCCGGTGAGTGAACACCTCACTCTCCCCCGTCTCGGCCAACACAATCCATTCATGGCTTAAGTCACCGCCAATGGGTCCTGTGTCCGCCTTCATGGGGATGGCGCGGAGGCCCATCCGGTGGAAGGTCCGCAAATAGGCCGCAAACATTTTCAGATAGCTCTTACGCGCCCCCTCTTTGGTCAAATCAAAACTATAAGCATCCTTCATGGAAAACTCACGCCCCCGCATCACGCCAAAGCGGGGGCGGATCTCATCCCGAAATTTCCATTGGATATGATAAAGGTTCATGGGCAGATTTTTATAGGAGCGCACGCCCGCGCGGAAAATCTCCGTAATCATCTCTTCATTGGTGGGACCATAAAGCATGTCCCGCCCCTGACGGTCCTGGATACGGAGCATTTCTGGCCCATAGGCATCATAGCGACCTGATTCTTGCCACAGGCTGGCGGGCTGGATGGTGGGCATCAGCATTTCGATGGCGCCCGCGCGGTTTTGCTCCTCCCGAACGATGGTCTCAATTTTCTTTAAGACCCGAAAGCCCAACGGCAGCCAAGCATAAATCCCCGCAGATTGTTGCCGGACCATGCCCGCCCGCAACATGAATTGGTGGGAGGCAATCTGCGCATCCCCCGGGGTTTCTTTCAAAACGGGCAAAAAGAAATTCGATAGGCGCATGACGCGGGGTCCCTCACGGCGAAGTTTGATGGGTCAAATGAAGCTTGCCTTCTAAAGGGCATTTTTAAAAGCGCAAAGAAAAACATGCGGAGGCGGTTTCGTACCAAGCCATCTGTCCGCTCATCCCGGTTTCGAGCGTAAGCGAGAAGACCGGGATCTCGTGCCGCTTAAGAATTAGGAAGACTTCGAGAGATCCCCGCATTCGCGAGGATGAGCGGGGGAAAATCCAGCCCTCAAGTAGCGAAGCGGTAGGGCAAAAAAATTTGGTACCGCCTCTTGGTCTCGAACCAAGGACCTCCGGCTCCACAAACCGGCGCTCTAACCAACTGAGCTAAGGCGGCATCGAAATCGCCTTATACCCGTAACTAGGGCAAAAAGAAAAGGGAAAATATTCATATCCCAGATAAGGCAATAATGATAACCCCGTCGGACGTTTCGAAAAAGGATATGGGCATGTCTCTGCGTTTAAGTTTTCTCGGCCTAGGGGTTATGGGCGCGCCCATGGCGGGGTATCTCAAAAAGGCGGGCCATGACGTCACCGTCTATAACCGCACAGCGGCGAAGGCCGAGACTTGGGTGGAAACCCATGGCGGCCAGTCGGCACCCACCCCGCAAGAGGCAGCGGAAGGGGCAGATCTCGTTTTCGCCTGCGTCGGCAATGACGATGACCTGCGCGAGGTCACCTTAGGGGCAAGGGGCGCGTTTCAAAATTTGAAAGAGGGCGCGATTTTTGTGGACCACACCACCGCCTCCGCCACCATCGCGCAAGAGCTTTATGAAGCCGCAAAAAAACAAAAGGCGCATTTTTTGGACGCCCCCGTCTCCGGCGGGCAAGCAGGGGCGGAGAATGGGGCCCTCACCTGCATGGTGGGCGGGGATGAGGCCGCGTTTGAGACAGCCCGGCCCTTGATGGAAAGCTATTCAAAAATGCTGCGTCTCATGGGCCCCGCCGGATACGGACAAATGACCAAAATGGTCAACCAGATTTGCATCGCAGGGCTTGTGCAAAGCCTGGCCGAGGGGTTGCACTTTGCCAAGGCCGCCGGGCTGGATGGAGAGGCTGTGCTGGATGTCATTTCCAAAGGCGCCGCCCAATCCTGGCAGATGGACAATCGGGGCAGCACCATGCTGAAGAATGAGTTTGATTTTGGCTTTGCCGTGGATTGGATGCGCAAAGATCTCAAAATCGTCCTCGACCAAGCGCGCGAAACCGGCGCGCAGCTGCCCGTCACCGCCATGGTGGATCAATTCTACGCCCAAGTGCAAAATATAGGGGGCGCCCGGTGGGATACGTCTAGCCTGATTGTTCCTTTAGAGAAGATGCGATCTTGCTCCTGACAATTTGCGAATGTGCTGCAAAGCTGTATTCTGTAAGTGCCTTAAAACAGAATGTGTTTAGCTATGAAGTTAGGTGAACATATTTAGGCTAATTTTATAACCATAACAACTGTGTACAAACTTTATAAGTTACATTTTGCAAATAGAGGATGATAAATCTCAATCCATCACATTTCTAAAAAGATTTATATCTTTCTCTAATTCTTGAAAATCCATATCGTTCTTAGAGGGAACTAAAAATAAACACTGTCTTCCACATTCCTCTATACGTGATACATATTTTTCAACGAAATGATAATGAGTGCGATTGGTGTAATCATCGAATAGTATCTGAGTACCTTCTTGGGCAAACTTTAAACTCGTCAGAAAACAACACACTCTAAACCTACCATCAACCAAAACTATATTTGGTTTTTCAATTTGGTTCCATAAATAATCAGTGTATTCAGAAAAAAACTTTTGCCGAACATAACTTACTGGTCGGCCCCAATCCCCCACTTCACCTAAATCAGCGTGATGTATAGTTAGTCTATCTTCATTAATAGTATTAAGGTGCTGAACCGCGTGAATCCAGTCTTTTGAAGTGTCAACGGCAATGACGTTAGAGGATGTATTTTTAAGAACCCAATTCGTAGAATCTCCACATCCATACTCCCCATACACATTATTATCCCTAACTACTTCTTTGAAAAGACGATCATCACCCTTAAATA
>JBCCMT010000164.1:0-5170 GCA_039026195.1 Pseudomonadota bacterium
CCAAGCGGCCATTTTCAGGATTGACCGCAAACTGAACATTTGAGCCGCCCGTTTCCACCCCAATTTCTCGTAAGACGGCGATGGAGGCATTCCGCATCACCTGATACTCGCGGTCCGTCGGGGTCATGGCAGGGGCGACGGTGATGGAGTCCCCGGTGTGGACGCCCATGGGGTCCACATTTTCGATGGAGCAAATGATGATGCAGTTATCCGCCTTGTCGCGGACAACTTCCATCTCAAATTCTTTCCAGCCCAAAAGGGACTCGTCGATCAGGACCTGTCCTGTGGGGGAGGCATCAATCCCTGCCCGAACAATCCGCTCATATTCATCACGGTTATAGGCAACACCGCCGCCGGTGCCGCCTAAGGTGAAGGCGGGGCGAATAATGGCGGGCAGGCCAATTTCATCCAGCGCTTTTAACGCCGTCGCATAGCCCTGCACCCGGTCATAATCGACCACTTTGCCGTTTTCGTCTTTGATTTCAGGGCTAGAGGCGATGAGGGCACGGGGGTTCTCAAGCCCGATTTTGTCCATGGCTTTGCGGAATTTCTCCCGGTCTTCAGCCTTATCAATGGCCTCCGCCCGGGCGCCAATCATCTCTACCCCATGTTTTTCTAAAACGCCCATCTGTTCTAAGGCGAGGGCACAGTTGAGCGCTGTCTGCCCGCCCATGGTGGGGAGGAGGGCATCGGGCTTTTCCCGCTCGATGATTTTTTCCACAAATTCTGGTGTGATGGGCTCGATATAGGTGGCGTCCGCCATCTCTGGGTCGGTCATAATGGTGGCGGGGTTGGAGTTCACCAAAATGACGCGATAGCCCTCTTCCTTAAGGGCCTTGACCGCCTGCACCCCAGAATAGTCAAACTCACACGCTTGGCCGATGACGATAGGGCCCGCGCCGATGATGAGGATGGAATGGAGGTCTGTCCGTTTTGGCATAGTGAACCCTTAGAATGCACGCAAATTGCTGGGGCTCTACAGTTGTCAGCTTAGAAGGGCAAGCTAGATTTTTCAGTTTAGACCTAAATAAGACGCAACTCCAAAATAAGCTGGTTCAGACGCAATTTCCTGAACAGAGTATGGCTGTTCCCCAAACTTCTCACGACCAACGCGTAAAGCATCGGTGACGTCATCAAAAATATCAATGACATTTTTGTCCTTTAAAAGAGCAATGCGGCCAGCGTCGGTCTTCTCCAATTCCTTCACAATTGCTTGAAAATACTCAAAATTTTCATCGACTTCCCGTTCATGGGCTTTGATTTCTTTCGCATCCATGGGGAAACCTCCTGCTTATTTCTACAACTTGTAGAATGATTCGTTTTTAGCCCTTTCCTAGCGCCTGATCGCCCACAAAGGGATTACTCTTTCGCTCTGCGCCAAAGCTACTCATGGGCCCATGGCCGGGGACGAATTGGATATCATTGCCCAGAGGCCAGAGTTTTTTCGTAATAGAGCTGATCAAGGTTTGGTGATCCCCCCGCGGAAAGTCTGTCCGGCCGATGGAGCCCTTGAAAATGACATCCCCCACAAAGGCGAGGTGCGCGTCTTTATTATAAAAAACCACATGGCCCGGGGTGTGGCCGGGGGTAAAGATGACTTTGAAGATATTGCCATCAAGCTCCACCTCGTCGCCATCGTCGAGCCAACGGTCGGGCACCACATTGCGCGTATCGGCGGCGGGGAAGTTGAACATGCGGCACTGTTCTTCGATCTGGCTGAACCAAAAAGCCTCTTCGGCTTGCGCGCCCTCAATAGGAGCGCCGGTGCGGTCTTTCAGCTCCATCGCGCCAGAGGCATGGTCAAGATGCCCATGGGTAAGCCAAATTTTCTCAATGCGCCCGTCCATGGCTTCAGCTTCTGCGAGCAGTCGGTCCACCTCGCCGCCGGGGTCAACCACCGCCATAGCGCCGCTCTCCGCTCGGATAAGAGAGCAATTTTGTTGGAATGGCGTCACGGGGACAATTTTCACTTGGAACGGCGGCGTGGTATTCGTCATTTATCTATGATGCTCAATATGACTGTCGATAAGGGCTGCATTATATGTGCGAAGCGCGCGGATCTGGGTCAAGGTCCCGACAATTTTGGGGTCATCACGGTCTTTTACCACAGGCATCCCATCCAAGCCCAAATCGGCCATCACCGCCAGGGCCTCCCCAAGACTTTGATTGGCCACTAAGCGGTCCGCGCCTTCCCGCAAGGGTTCAGCATCTTCAGGCATCACCCGCATTACATCCCTGACCCGAATGGTCTGGAGGATGACCCCTTGGGGACCATCGGAAAGGTCATATCCCTGCTGGTTTAGCTGATAATGAAACCAAGAGGAGCCGAAAAAGATTTGTGTGATCAAAGTGGCAATCCCCACCGCGATCATCAGGGCCGCCGTCATTTCATAATCACCCGTCAGTTCAAAGACAATCAAAGTGGTCGAGATCGGGGCCCCAATGATCGCCCCAGAGACGGCCCCCATGCCGATCATGGCGTAGAAGGTAGGGCTGGCCACAAAATCAGGCACAAACATCGAAAGGGTGAGACCAAAGGCCGCCCCCGAAATAGCCCCTAGATAAATGCCGCCGGAAAAGACCCCAGTGCCAAAACGGCAAGACAGGCATAGCACCGTGGCCAAAATCTTCGCGATCAACAAAATATTGAGAAGGGCGAGGGGGTAGTTGCCGGCAATAGCTTCGCTAGTGGCTTCATAGCCGACGCCCAAAACCTCCGGCAGGAAGATGGCAATGACCCCCATGCCGATGCCAGCAATAGGGGGCAGGAAAGCCGGAGAAACTTTATATTTAGAAATCAGCTGACGGACGGTTTTTCGTCCCTTCGCCGCGAACTGTAAAAAGGCCCAGGCGACGATACCGCAGACAATGCCCAAGGCGGCCCCAAGGGGGATTTCATAGGCCCCCGCAATGCCATAGTCTGGGATAACAAATCGGTGGGCGTCTCCCAAATGCGCATGGGCGATCAGGACAGAGATGATACTGGACAAGGCCACAGGCCCAAAAATAGAAAGGGCGTAATTGCTCAACACCACTTCAAAGGCAAAGAGCACCCCCGCAATGGGTGCATTAAAGGCGGCCGCAACGGCGGCGGCGGCACTACAGCCCAAAAGGGTTCTGGCCTCTTTGCCCTTAAGGCCAAATTTATCTGATAAAAATGTAGAAATGGCGCCGCCCATCATCACCAGGGGCCCTTCGCGGCCCGCACTGGCCCCGCAGCCAAGGGCGGTCGCCGTCGCCACAGTGTTAACAATGCCCGCCCCAGGGGACAGGTGACCCGGCGGGCTGGCGCGGGCTTCGATCACTTCTGAAACGCCTAAACAGCGAATATCAGGAATGACCTTTCGGCGATATGCCACCCATAACAAGGCTCCCACAACACAGCCCCCCACCACCGGCGCTAGGAAGGCCCGCCAGGGGGACAGGCCCCTTGCCCCTTGGGCCAGTCGCGCTGTGCCCTCACCATAGGCAAATTCCGTCACCACTTCGATGCCGAGGGTAAAAAGAATAACCCCGTAAGAGGTGAGCACCCCGACCCCCGCCGCGAGGAACCAGACCCGCAAGCTGGCCACACCTTCAGCCCGCTTGGCCGAATGGCGAAGCCATAATCGAATGCGGGTGACGGGCGAGGTGATCATAAGTTATGTCCGCTATCATGCTTCACACGGCTGCGAATAGACCCTGTTCACCGATAGGACAGAATTATTTTACGTCTGTTGATCTGCTAAAATTCCTTGGCCTCTCTGCCTTTCTATTTCACCTTAGAAAAGACCTGTAGCTGATGATCACGGAAAGGCCCCCTTGTTATGAAAGAAGCTGTCATTGTTTCCTTTGCCCGTACGCCCATCGGCAAAGCCTATCGCGGGGCCTTTAATCAGACCGGCGCGGTGGAGCTGGCGGGCCATGCCGTAAAACACGCCGTAGCGCGCGCTGGGGTTGAGGGGGAGGAGATAGAAGATTGCCTGATGGGGGAGGCACTACAGATCAACACCGGCGGGATGAATTTGGGGCGGCAAGCGGCCTTGCGCGCAGGGCTGCCCATGTCTGTGGGCGGGATGACCCTCGACCGGCAATGTGGCTCTGGCATGATGGCGATTGCCACAGCGGCCAAACAGATTATTTATGATGACATGACCATCTGTGTCGCGGGCGGGGTGGAATCAATCTCCACCAACCAAGTCCCCGACATGCCCATCGTGCAGCCTAACCCTTGGCTATTAGAGAATATTCCGCAAACCTACATGACCATGATTGAAACCGCTGAAATCGTGGCGGAACGTTATGGCATCTCTCGTCAGCAGCAGGATGAATATGCCCACCAATCCCAAATGCGCACAGCCGCAGCGCAAGAGGCAGGGCATTATAAAGATGAAATCGTGCCCTTGCCCTCCCGCATGATGACAAAGGACAAAGCCACCGGCGAGACCGCTGAGGTGGATGTCACGTTGGAAAAAGATGAGGGCAACCGGCCGGAGACAACGCTGGAGGGTCTTTCTGGGCTCAAACCTGTGTTCCAAGGCGGGCAACAGGTGAAGGAGGGCGCCTTCATCACCGCCGGGAATGCCAGCCAGCTCTCCGACGGCGCAGCGGCGACGGTGGTGATGGAGGCCAAGGCCGCTGAGAAGGCCGGCCTCTCCCCTTTAGGTTATTATCGCGGCCTGGCAGTGGCGGGGACGGACCCGGATGAAATGGGCATTGGCCCCGTCTATGCGGTCCCCAAACTGCTCGAACGCCATGGCCTTAAGGTGGAGGACATTGGCCTGTGGGAACTGAATGAGGCTTTTGCCAGCCAAGTGATTTACTGCCGGGATAAGCTCGGCATTCCCCATGAGCGATTAAATATCGATGGCGGCGCCATTTCCATTGGCCACCCTTATGGCATGTCAGGCGCGCGCATGGTGGGCCATGCCCTCTTGGCGGGCAAGCGCGTCGGCGCGAAATATGTCGTCTGCACCATGTGCGTCGGCGGTGGCCAAGGGGCCGCCGGGTTATTTGAGGTGGCTTAGAGCGTCGCGCCAAAAGTGAGAATCGGTTTTGGCCTTTCGCGACGCGACCACTAAAGACTCTAGAGCAAACTGCCGATGCAGACTTAAGGCAGTTTGCTCTAGACCCCGCTTATCTTTATCCTAGACCACTCATCCCCGCGTTTATATTCGTCCGCCCATCCCCG
>JBCCMT010000165.1:0-5170 GCA_039026195.1 Pseudomonadota bacterium
CAGCATCCTGACTTGACCTTTGTTGACCTTAACCGGTCCGGCGTCGCGCTGATGGAAATTGTTTCCAAGCCCGATATGCGCTCACCGGAAGAGGCAGGCGCCTATGTGACCAAGCTACGTACAATTCTACGCTATATCGGCACTTGTGACGGCAATATGGAGCAAGGCAGCATGCGGGCGGATGTCAATGTCTCTGTCCGTCGGCCCGGCGGAGAGCTCGGCACCCGGACGGAGACCAAAAATGTGAACTCCTTACGCTATGTGCGACAAGTGGTGGATTATGAGGCACGGCGGCAAATCCAAGTCTTAGAAGCTGGCGGAGAAATTGATCAGGAAACCCGCCTTTTTGATGTGAAAACGGGCGAGACCCGGACCATGCGGTCCAAGGAAGATGCCCATGATTACCGTTATTTTCCGGATCCGGACCTTCTTCCCCTAGAGCTGTCCGATGAAATGATTGAGGCTGTCAAAGCCTCCATGCCGGAATTACCGGATGAGAAAAAACGCCGGTTTGCGAAGGATTTTGGTCTTTCCCCCTATGATGCGTCTGTCCTGGCCATGGACCGAGAAAAAGCTGACTATTTCGAGGCGGTGGCGACGGGCCGAGACGGCAAGCTCGCCTCTAACTGGGTGACGACGGAGCTGTTCGGGGTATTGAATAAGAAAGACCTAGAGATTGCCGATAGCCCAATTACTGCTGAGCAGCTTGGGGGTTTGATTGATCTCATTCAAGACAAAACCATTTCAGGGAAAATCGCCAAAACCGTATTTGAGGTGATGCTAGAGGAGGGCGGTGAGCCCGCTGACATTGTGGAGGCCCGAGGGCTGAAACAAGTCACGGACACAGGCGCTATTGAAGCGGCTGTGAACAAAGTAATTGCCGCGAACCCGGATCAAGTGGCGAAGGTCAAGGACAAGCCGAAAACCTTAGGCTGGTTTGTGGGCCAGGTGATGAAAGAGACGGGCGGAAAAGCCAACCCGCAAGCGGTAAATGAAATCCTGCGTGCCAAGTTGGGTGTGGAGTAGGGTTTTACGTCACTATCTTATTGCAGGTATGAAGATGTAGTCATCCCGGAAAGCCAGAGGCTTATCCGGGACCCATAATAGAGAAGTATCGTCTGCTCGAAAAAACAGATATTATAAATTATATATCCCGGTTTCGACCGTAAGGGAGAAGACCGCGATGACAGCTATTCTATAACTGCTTATCCAAAAAACCTGCCACCGCAATGAAGTCCTCAATGCTCAGCGTTTCTGCTCGCGCTGTTTCTTTCAAACCAACAGCTTTGAGCACTTCGGTAAGCTGCGCCCCGAAAAGAGGTTTCAGCGTTGTGCGGATCATCTTTCGCCGTTGGGAAAAGGCAGCGGCGGTAACTTTCTCTAAGGCCGGAATATTAGGTGCTGCACAAGGGCTCGCGTCGAACACCAAAACACTCGAATCCACCTTAGGCGGCGGAGTAAAAGCACGGGCGGGGAGGTGAAAGCCAAGCTTTGGCTGGCTGGTAGCTTGGGCGAGCACGGAGAGGCGGCCATAGGTTTTACTGCCCGGCGCTGCCAAAATACGCTCCCCTACTTCCCGCTGAAACATCAGCACCATGCGGGACCACCAGCGCGGGGTGGCGGTGAGCCATTTCACTAATAATTCTGTAGAGATATTATAGGGCAGGTTCGATGCAATGATCGAAGGGCCGGGGGGGAGAAGCGTCGGTTCCTCCACCTTCAGCGCATCAGCCTCATGGGCGGTTAAACGACCACCATAGGCCGCTGATATCTCTTCTAAGATGGGCATCACCCGGGCGTCCCGCTCAATGGCGGTGACATGGGCGCCTGTGTCGAGCAGGGCGCGGGTGAGGCCCCCGGGCCCCGGGCCGATCTCTATCATATGATCGTCCGGTCCCGCTTTGGTCAGCCTTGCGATCTTTGCGGTCATATTCAGATCCAGGAGGAAGTGCTGACCAAGGCCTTTTCTCGCGCGTAAGCCATGGACCTCAATCACCTCCCGCAAGGGGGGCAGGTCATTTGGCATAATGTACATCAAAACTGGCCCGCGCCTTTGCCATACGGTCAGCGGCGTAAATCGCATTGGTCAGGCTATCAGGTCTTGCAATGCCTTTTCCAGCAATTTGCAGTGCGGTCCCATGGTCGGGGGACGTCCGCACGATGGGAAGGCCAATGGTCGTGTTCACAGCGGCATAAAAGGCAATGGTCTTGATGGGGATTAATCCCTGGTCGTGATACATGGTCAAGGCCGCATGGTAAAGTGACCTTGCCTCTTCATGAAACATCGTGTCACCGGGCAGGGGGCCAAAGGCGTCCACCCCTTGGGCCCGCAAGGCAGCAATCGCGGGGGCGATGATATTTTCGTCTTCCGTTCCTAACATGCCGCCTTCCCCCGCATGGGGATTTAGTCCGGCCACAGCAATTTTAGGGGTCAAAATGCCATAGTCTCGGGCAAGACTTTGGGCCACCACCATCCCCGTCCTCACAATACTATCTGCCGATAGGGAAGGGGCCACTTGAGATAACGGTATGTGCACCGTTACCGGAGCAACCCGAAAGGGGCCTGCGGTGAGGAGCATGACGGGCCCCCGCGCCATCCCCTTGGGCATCGCTATCTCTTTTGTTAGCTCGCCCAAATAATCCGTATGCCCAGGGTGGGAAAAGCCCGCCTCTTGTAAGGCCTCTTTTTGGATGGGGAGGGTAACAAGACCGCTTGCCGTCCCGTCACAAACGAAAGTCACCGCCGCATCAAGGCTGGCAATGACCGCCTTTGCTGTGCTGGCAGAAGCCTCTCCCAGCTTTACATACCGAAGGGGGTCAATCATATCCTCATCAAGCGGAAGGATGGGCAATCCATGCTGAAATTGCTCAGCGGTTTCTTGGGGATGCCGTAAAGTGACGATTGGGATGTTAGCATCCAATTCACGGCTTAATTTTTCAACTCGGAAAGGGTCGTCTATTAAGAAAAACTGCGGTCCTTTCCCCGGGGGAAAGTCGGCAAAATGACGATACGCTTTAAACAAAAGCTCCGTTCCCACCCCGCCTGGCTCCCCCATGGAAATGGCCAAGGGGCGGGAGGGTGTGACGGCATTATCTGTGATGGGCGATGTCGGGCTAGCCATCTGCGCTTAAGCGGATTTCGATGGCGCTATCCCGCTCAACATCCCGGAGGTAGCGGCGAGAAAGCAGCTCCAGCGCATCCCCTTCCAATTGATTTTCCACCGCTTGGCGGCGGGGAAGGCCAAGCCCCTCATCTTTTTCACAAAGAAGGATGGCATGGTAAGCGCCCTCATGCTCAATCACGTCAGAAACAGCATTTAATGAAAGCTGGGCGAGGGGGGCATGAAAAGCAGGATCAAACTCAGCTTCGCGCAGCATGGGGAGCATAGTCACCCCAATATTGGGGCCTAGATCCGTACTCAACGTATTACCATTGCACGCATTGGTTTCTGGAAGGCGAGCAAAAGCCTCCCTCGCGCGGTCTTCCCCAATAGATATGTCTGCCCCCGCATAGGCAACTTGATAAGCAGGCTCCCCCGGGGCGGCGGCGGGGCGCTTTTGCCGTACCGCGAGCATTTTGAGCATCCCCTCATGGGGAACAGGTCGAGAGATACTGCCCACCCCTAATTGTTCGACAATTTCCGTTAGATCTTCGTCCAAATCATTCGCCCGCATCCAGCCCATGTCGCCGCCCCTGGCGGCGGAGGGGCAGGCGGAGAATTGTTGCGCTAAGGCTTGAAAGGGCACCCCTTGACGCATTTGGTCAATCATCTGCATCCCAACGGCATACATTTGTTCGCCTTGTTCGGCATTTTGCATGGGGAGGCAAATTTCTGCGAGTTGCAGCTGTTCTTGCTGCACATCCTCGCGAAGTTCATCCATTTTATCTTCAACTTCGTCTGAAGAGATGCTGACCCTGGGGCCGAAGCGACCTCTGACCAGTTGCTCCCAGGCTGCATTGGCCCTGATTTGTTGGCGAAGGGTTTCAACACTAATCCCTTGGCCTGCCAAATCCCGGATAAGAGTGTCGACGTCCCCCCCTGCGGCGGCGGCGATGCGCGCGAGCTCTTGGTTCACTTGCGCGTCAGGGATGTTGATATTCATCCGTTCTGCTTCTTGAAGTTTCAGACGCTCTTCCACCAGGTCTTGCAGGGCCTGTTGTTGGATCATGCCCGCATTCTCTTCGGTGACCTGTAGGCTTTGAACCACCATCATCAGTCGGACCCGTTGGCGAATGTCAAAGGTAGAGATGGGGTCATCATTCACCACCGCCGCCACACGCTCCCCCACCTCTGGCGCTTTGGGTTGAGGGGCTTGGGTTTCTTCGCCTGAAGGGGGTTGAGCTTGGGCGGTGGGCGCCAAAATTCCCATCATCGGCGCAGAAAGGGCAGCTGTATAAATAAGGGTCCGAAGACATTTCATATATAGTCACCTTATACCCAAGTTTCGGTCGCACATTCCCCGCGGGAAGAAGTGTAGCCTTTCAAGGGCGGTTATGAAACCATATTTTGCGTATAAAATTGGTAACACAGAACTCATAAAGAGGCGTGCCCTATTCCGCTTGAAGCTGCCTTACAAGGGGGCGAAGGGATTTCTCCCAAAGGTCTTGGGTGACGGGCCCTGCATGGCGAAAGCGAATAACGCCTTTTTTGTCCACCACAAAGGTTTCTGGCGCGCCGGTCACCCCAAAATCAAGGATAACCCGCCCTCCCTCGTCATTGCCCACCCGGGCGTAAGGGTTTTCATACCGGCGAAGCCATTCAGCCCCCCGTTCTGGCGTATCTGCCCAATTCAGCCCATAAATTGGCACCTCACCCGCGGTGGCAATCTCAAGAAGGACAGGGTGCTCAACCTGACAGGCGGCACACCAAGAGCCAAAAACATTCATCAAGGTCACCTGGTCTCGCAGATCCATGGGGGTGAAAGCCGATCCATGGCCGGGCAGATCCGTCAGCTCAAAGTTGGGGATTGGCTTTTCAAGCAAGTTTGAGGGTTGAACCGATTGGTCAAGGGTTAAGCCCTTGATCGCAAAGCTAATGACAACGCCGAACACCAATAAAGGAAGAAGAAAAATCAGTTTTTTCATAAGAGTCTTTTGTCCAAAGGGGCGGCCAAGCGCAATATTTTTTGATGTCGCATTTCAGTCTTGCCATAGGAGATTATTTTGATC
>JBCCMT010000166.1:0-5162 GCA_039026195.1 Pseudomonadota bacterium
ACCTTTGGACAATATAGTGGTTTAACCGTTCCGGGCCTAAACTGGCATGTCCCTTGGCCGGTTCAATCAAAAACAGTGGTCTCTGTGGATCAAGACCGGACCGTGGCCATTGGCCGGGGGCAGGGCGGGGGGAAAACCTCCATGCTCACCTCTGACCTCAATATCGTCGATGTAGAAATGACGGTGAACTATAAGGTGGGCACGGACGGCACCCTTGCTGAGAATGAGCTGCCAAATGCTGCCAAATTTGTCTTTAATATTGAAGGACCGGAAAGCTTGGTGAGAGCGGCAGCTGAATCCGCCCTTCGCCAAGTGGTGGGGGAGAGTGAATTTGGCCCCATCATCTCCGCCAACCGGAGTGAGGTAAATGCCCGCACCCAATCTATCCTCCAGGAAATTTTGGATAGCTATAATAGCGGGATTGAAGTGATCCGGGTGAACTTTGGGCAGGCTGACCCGCCCGAAAGTGTGATCCCCGCCCAGCGGGACGTGATCGATGCCCGCTCCCAAGCGGAACGCCGGGTGAATGAAGCCACTCGGACAGCTAACTCCATCGTGCCTCGCGCCCAAGGGGAGGCGGCGCAAATTGAACTCGACGCCGAAGCCTATGCCCAGCGCGTGGTGCGGGAAGCCCGCGGCGCCGCCAGCCGGTTTGAAGATATTTACGGCGAATATATACAAGCTCCTGAGGTAACCCGTCAGCGGATGTATTTAGAAACCATGGAAGATGTCCTCGGGACCATGAATAAGGTGGTGATTGATGGCGATGGCGGCGGGGCTTTCCCCTACCTTAACCTAAATGAGTTGGTGAGAGACGGTCAGCGTCAGCAGAGCCGCACCCCTATTTCCTCCACGCAAGGAGTTCAAATCAATGCCCAATAAAGGTTTATTCTTTCTCCTGATTATTGCAGGGGGTCTTTTTATCCTCGCCAATCTGATTTTCTTCACCGTAAGAGAAGATCAACAAGCCCTGGTCCTCCAATTCGGGGCGCCTGTTGGTGAGGCGCTTAATGAGCCGGGGACTGAAGAAGCAGGGTTGAAGTTCAAAACGCCCATCCAAAATGTCATCTATTTTGATCGGCGTAACCTTGAATTTGATTTGCCAAGGCCCCTTGAAATCATTGTGGCCAATGAAGAACGGCTTTTGGTGGACGCCTTTGTCCGCTATCAAATTCAAAACCCGCTGCTTTACTTCCAAAGCCTTGGCGGAGCGGGGGGAACACCCTCTTTAATGCGGGCCCAGTTTGATAACCGGATCACCAGCATTTTGAGTGAGGCGATGCGGGAGCAGTTGGGCTCAAAAACCATTAGCCGCATCATCAACCAAGAGCGGGCGCAGATCATGGCGGCCATCACCTCTGATGTGACGAATGAGGCGAATAAGCTGGGCGTTGATATTATCGATGTGCGCATTCGGCAAGCGGACTTCCCCACGGAAAACGCTGAAAATGTGAACCAGCGGATGGAGTCCGATTATAAGCAGCAGGCGGAAAGTATCCGCGCGAATGGGGAACGTCGGGCCCGGGAAATCACAGCGGCCGCTGAGAAAGAGGTGGTGCGCATCCGTGCTGAGGCGGAAGAGAAATCTCAAATCATCCGCGGTCGGGCGGATGCGGTGCGGAACTGTATCTTTGCCAATGCCTATGAAGGGGTGCCGGCGGTCATTCGCAATGTGGCCCCCCTTGATGGCGCAGAAGAAGAGATGGAGGCGTCAGTCGACCGCCCCTTGATGACCGAAGAAGAGATTGCGGCCACCTTAGGTATCTCATGCCGTTTGAATGGCAGGGCAAACCCTGGCGATAGTCAGCGTCGTGAGTTTTTCTCTTTCTACAGATCGTTGAACGCCTATGAACAAGCGTTGCGGGATGGGGAGACCACCATTATCCTCTCACCTGACTCTGAGTTCTTCCGCTATTTTAACGGCCAAGGCTCAGGCGTGAATTAAGCTACTTTAATATCTGTTAGAAGATGTTTTGGGGGGAGGGGCTTTGCCTCTTCCCCCTTTTGCAAAGACGGGCTAGCTTAGTGCCAAAGATCAAACGTTGAACAGACGGGAGCTTTTATGCGCGCTGTACTCTTTGTGGTTTTGGCCTCTACCACCTTGTTTCTTCAAGGGCTTTCCCCGCTCCAAGCGCGCGGGGCGCCTGACAGTTTCGCAGGCCTTGTGGAAAGTGTCATGCCCGCGGTGGTCAATATTTCCACCGCGCAAAATATCCAACAAACGGGTTTTGCTATTCCCACCGGTCGTGAGGCCACCTCCCTTGGCTCTGGCTTTATTGTCGATAATGAAGGCATCGTAGTCACGAATAATCATGTGATCCAGAATGCTGATCGTATTCTGATCACCCTTGAGGATGGGGACGAATATGAAGCCACCTTACGCGGGGTGGATACAGAAACGGATTTGGCTGTCTTACAAATTCAAGCGGACAGGCGGTTCCCCTCGGTCAGTTTTGGGGATTCAGACAAGGCCCGGGTGGGGGATTGGGTGGTGGCCATTGGTCAACCCTTTGGCCTTGGGGGGTCTGTTTCTGCAGGAATTATCTCCGCTCGTAACCGGGTCATTAGTGATGGTCTTTATGATGACTATATTCAGACCGATGCAGCGATAAACCGGGGGAACTCCGGTGGGCCTTTGTTTGATATGAAGGGCCGTGTGGTGGGGGTGAATACCGTGATTTACTCCCAAACCGGCGGCTCCGTCGGGGTGGGCTTTGCGGTGCCTGGCAACCTCGCCTCCACCATTGTCCGCCAACTGATCGAACAAGGGGAGACCACGCGAGGCTATCTAGGGGTTCGACTTGAGGATATCTCAAAAGAGACGCAAAAGCGGTTAGCACTGTCTTCCACTAAAGGGGCGTTGGTTGCCTTGTCGCCCACCCCAAATGGTCCAGCGGGGTTAGCGGGTATTTTGAAGGACGATATTATCCTTCGCTTCAACGGCACCCCCATCACAGACACACGAAAATTAAGCCGCGCGGTGGCGGATACCCGTGTGGGCGCCACCGTGCCTGTGGTGGTGTTGAGAAATGGCCGTCAGATCACTATCAGTGTAACCGTAGCCCGACGTGAAACCGCCGCCGCTTTCCAGCCCGGCACGATTGAATTGGCGGGCCTAACACTAGAGGCCGCAACAGCAGACATAAAACAGCTTTACGGCCTTGAGGACAACACCCAAGGGGTGGTGGTGACGTATGTGGACGCCCGCAGCCCGCTCTCCCAATCCTTGCGCGAAGGGGATGTGATCTTAGAGGTGGGGTGGGACCAAGTGAAAGACCCTGAAAGCATTCGCGGCCATTTGGACCGTTTGCGGGAGGTGGGCGCTGGCCCCGTGCAAATCCTTGTGCGCCGGGAGGAACGGATGTTTTACGCACACATCACGCCTTAAGCTTTGCCACCACGTCGGCGGGAATAGAACGTGTGAAGATATTAGTGGTCTCCTCAATATGAGAGGGCTTTGTGCTCGTGGTCATCACTATATCAATATCTGTATTCATACGGACAAAGCTGAGGGCTAAGCTGGCGGGCGACCACCCGTCTATTTCATAAAGCCATTTCGCCCGTTGCGCTGATTTGACTTCAGGCCAATTTTTGAAGACCGCCCGGGCGAGATACCAAATATCCGCAGGGCGTTTGGGAAAGAAGAGGTCCCGCCGCCACAGGGCCTGGGCCAAGGGGGCGATAGCCACCACCGTCTTCCCCTTTTCTTTTGCAGCGCAAAAGGCTGCAGTACTGTCTTGATGGAACAGATTATATCGCCCCATAACAACATCAACGTCCGGGTGGCACGCCGCCTGCATTAAGTGAGGGGTGTCAGTGCAAATGCCAATGGCCTTGATTAGTCCATCGTCCTTTGCCTGTGTAAGAGAGGGAAGAGCGGAGGAAAGCTCATGTTTATTGGGTCCGTGCAGGTAAACGATGTCCACCATTTGCGTCCCCAGCGCCGCCATACTGCGCGTAAGTTGGGCCCGAATGCTCTCCGGTCGATAGTCCCGGATCAGCCGACCCCGTTTACCGATCTCTTTACCGACCTTCGTGGAGAGGGTAAGAGTCTTTCGTCCGTGCTGAGCCATAAAGGGCGCTAGGGCACGGCCCAGCCGCGCTTCGGATAGCCCGCCTGTATAAAACCCTGCCGTATCAAAATGCCGTATACCGCTTTTTAGCGCTTGGTCGATAACGGCGCTCGCTGCTCCTTCCGTAAACCAGCGGGCGCCCCAGGCGCCAGAGGCCCCAAAGCCAAGCTGCGGGGAGGAAGGAGTGTGATTTGATTTCATTCGACGTCTATCCCCTCACCCAAAGTTTGTGCCACAAATTTTGGCCTCTCCCTAGGGAGAGGTAAACACTTACTTATGCCTTCCCCTGCCTCTCCCTCGGGAGAGGCCGACATCTTTGATGTCGGGTGAGGGGAAACGAAACTCAGTCTTTCGCCACCGTCTCTAAGGCGAGGGCGTGGAGCTCCCGATCCATTTTCCCCTTCAGGGCCTTATACACCAGCTGATGCTGCTGGACGCGATTTAAGCCGTTAAAGGCAGCGGAAACAATACGCGCCTTATAATGATCATTATCCCCCGCCAAATCAGTAATTTCAATTTCCCCGTCGGGGAAGGCATCGGTCAGCATTTGGGTCAACTCATCTTGGGCCATGGGCATGGGCGGGGTCTCCGTCTCTTGGTTAAAAAGGGCCGGCAGGGTCCCGGCATGAAAATCAGCGAGATCAAAAAGGCTCACCCGGTCGCGGCCATCTAAGATGAGCTCCTCACCGCCAAAGATGCCCAGGCGGGTGGCCTGAACCCCGGCCATGGCGCATTTCAGCACCACTTGGTCGGCTTCACTGGCGGGTAGGCTGAAGATGTATCGTCCTTGATCCTCCCCAAACCAAAAGGCGGCCTTGCGCTCTTTCACCGGCGTGGAAAGGGCCGCCCCCTGACCACTGGCCAAGGCCATTTCCGCAAGGGCGACGAGCAGGCCGCCGTCAGAGACATCGTGTACGGCTGTAATGGGCGCTTCATTTGCCAGCTTACGGATCAATTCACCTGTGGTTTTCTCCATCGCTAAATCCACCGGGGGCGGCGCGCCTTCGGTGATACCGAATAGGTCACGCATATAAAGGGATTGGCCGAGCCACCCGCGGGTGACGCCTAAGGCAATCACCGCATCGCCCT
>JBCCMT010000167.1:0-5134 GCA_039026195.1 Pseudomonadota bacterium
ACCGCCTCTTCATTTATTTAAGCTTTGCGTTCATACAGCGATTTTTTGCGTGGTTAGGGGGATGGGGGGTTGAATTTTCGAGCGTTGTGTTGGATGGTCATCTCCTTTTTAAGAACTATTTTCATTAAATGCTCAAAAATAACTCTGTGTCAACTGACTGGTCAGTCATATTGCCATAAAATAAGTTTAAATTTCGTAAGGCGTAAATTATTCAGATATATCAGTCGGTTGCTTAGACAAAAAATACTGTAGAAAAGTGAAGCAACCTTTTTGAGAGTTATTTAAAAAGGATTTTGGCCCGAACGAGTTCTATATCTGAGGCAAGGTCATAGGTGGTCATATATTAATGAGGCGGATCAAAAAATGGGAAGGTCCCCCTTTCCGGATACGCCGACATCACTCTTCAATTGGAGCCATTGAGCAATTCTACAAAACGCAAAATGTTCTAGAAACACTATCTCTACACGGAAAGATTGTTATTGACCTCAGCGGCTAAACTCATCAAATGGTATAACGTGCTTGTTGGGATAGCCTGTGATAAGATATTATCACCTGGGCCATATTGATCAGTATACCCACCAGGGGTGTCAACTTTCAAATAGCCATCCAAAAATTGTTGGAGCAATCCTGCAGCTTTTTGTGTCGTTCCCAAACGTGTGGCCCAAACAAGTGTGGCCTTGATATATTCCGTTTGCACCCAAGTGCGTTTGGTGAAGGGAAGAGAAGAGGACGACCCGAGTGCCACCTGATCGGCAAGCCAACCCGTGTCAGCCTCTCTCCCCAAACGCTCAGCAGAGGTGTAAAGAGCATCAACATACTCACTGACGTCTGTTCCTGTCAGTGTTTCATATTGGTGAAGAAGAGAACACCATTCCATCATATGACCAGGTTCCACAAAATGGCCCTGATTAGGGTCGACGTCCCATTGGGGGGTGAAAAATTCCCGCAACACCTTTTCTTTGGGATCAAAGAAATATTTTTGAAAAAGATGATATAGGTGAGTGGCACGATCGAGATATTGTCGGTCTTCGGTTGCCTCATATAAAGCCATGAAGGCTTCAAATAAATGCATATGGGGGTTTTGCCGTCTCACAGGGCTGCCGGGCACGCCTTCACGGAAACTGCCGTCCGGCTCTCCCACGGTGCGGTCTAAAAACGCCAAGGTAACATCGGCAATCTCTTTTGCGTCATGATCTTGAAAGGCTCGGTACCGCCAGGCGCAGGCCAGCAGGACAAAAGCATGATCATAGGTATCCCGCTTTCCGTCCGCAATCTGACCATCAGGGGTGAGTTTATGCACAAATCCGTCAAATTGATGACGATCCTTCACATCCCCCATGGCGGCCTTCTCAATCAGGTAAGAAAAGGCATGGTCCGATAGGGCCTGACCCTCTGGCGCCCACCCCAAATACGCCGCATGGGCATAAACATAAGCTTGCCGGGGCTGAACCCGGACCCGTCTTATTTGATCTTTCCGGGGCTGCCCGCCCAAGTCCAGATCCTCGTAAAATCCGCCCTCTGGGTCTCGGCCTGCCGTTGTCCATAGGGGTAAACTCTCCGTTCTCATCCAATCGATGAAATACTGCGCGACCGCTGAAAGATCTGACATCAAAGCTTGTCCTCTCGAGCCTTTTTTTGCAGATGCTCGACAATCTTTTTCACCTCTTGCGCTTGATCGGCTTTCACCACCAAAACAGAGTCTTTTGTGGCCACAATGACCACATCTTCCACCCCAATCGCTGCCACAAAGGGCCCATCAGATCGGATATGGCTATTTTTACAGTCGATGGCCATCACATCGCCCACGGTTTCAGGGGAGAGGTCCCGCACCGCCTGCCATGAGCCAATATCGTTCCATCCCATATCGACGGGCCCCACCATGGCGGCCTTTTCTGTCCTCTCCATCAAGGCATAATCGATGGAATCACTTGGAATTTTTGAAAAAAGCTCCGTATCCAGCGGGAGAACATAATCTTTTTTTTCAGAGGCGCGAAAGGCCGTTAAGCTGGCGTTATAAATATCTTTTGCATGGGTTTGGGCTTCCTCCAAAAGAGTGGCTGCTTGGAACATAAAAATACCAGCGTTCCAACTATAGGACCCCTCAACCAGATATTTCTTTGCCGTCTCTAAGTCCGGTTTTTCGACAAAGGCCTCAACATGGTACGCCCCCGTTCCAAGGGGCTGGCTGGCTTTGATATAGCCATAGCCCGTCTCTGGTCGGTCGGGCCTAATGCCAAAGGTGGTCAAAAACCCTTTTTCGGCGATGGGGAGGGCATTCTGAATGGCCTGTTGAAAAGCGCGCCTGTCCGTCACATGGTGATCCGCGGGGAGGAGGAGAATGATCCCCTCCGGGTCTTGGTCCGCCACAAACAGACTTGCCGTGATTGCCACGGGGGCTGTGTTCCGGCCCACAGGCTCTAAGATTAAGGTGGCGTGTTGAACGTCACATTGCGTTAATACATGCTCGACTTGGGGGCGGTGGGTAGCCCCACAAATAATAATAGGCGGGGCGATATCATAACCGGCCGCTCCCTGCCTAATCCGCTCTATGGTTTCCGCCAACATCGACTGGTCCGTCACCAAAGGATGATATTGCTTAGGGTGGGACTTTTTCGAGAGGGGCCAAAGACGCGTTCCGCTGCCGCCGGACATGATAACAGGATAAAGACGCGCCATGATTTTGTCCTCGAGAAGCTTTCCTCTATCTTTTTAAGGTGGTGAGACCCTGAATAAGAAAGCGCAAGCCCCCTGGTGAATAAATCCTCTTCTATACCTAAACGTTTTGACGACTGGTTTACAAATCGGGGATGGCGCCTCCGGTCCCATCAAAGGGAGGTGTTAGAGGCCGCAAGGGCGGGAGAGTCGGCGTTGCTGATCGCGCCCACAGGCGGGGGGAAGACCTTAGCGGGGTTTCTGCCCAGCTTGATCGAGCTGACCGAGGCACCAAAAAATGAGCAGCGTCTGCACACCCTTTATATCTCGCCCCTCAAAGCCTTAGCGGTTGATATCGCTCGAAATCTCTCAACCCCGATTGATGAGATGAAATTGCCCATCACGGTGGAAAGCCGGACGGGGGACACATCCGCTCATCGTCGTCAGCGGCAACGGGATCGCCCGCCGGATATATTGCTCACTACCCCAGAGCAGGTGGCCCTTTTGCTTGCGCACCCGAGTGCTGATGATGTCTTTAGTGGGTTGCGCTGTGTGATTTTGGACGAGCTTCACGCGTTGCAGGGGAAAAAACGGGGGGATCTGCTGGCCCTTGATCTGGCCCGCCTATGGACCCTTGCCCCTGGGATGCGGACGATCGGTCTCTCGGCGACGGTGAATGAAGTGGCCCCCCTTCAGCGATATCTGGTGCCTCAACATCAGGGCGAGGAGAAAGCCAAGCTCATTTTAGGGAAAGGCGGCGCTAAACCAGATGTTCAGGTGATGACGCCGGGGGAGCATATTCCGTGGTCGGGTCATTCAGGGCGTCATGCCTTTGAGAAAATATATGCTGCCATCAAGGGGGCGACCACCACCTTGGTGTTCACCAATACCCGTTCGCAGGCAGAGGTTTGCTTTGCAGAGCTTTGGCGGATGAATGAAGATAACCTGCCTATCGCGCTTCACCATGGCTCCTTAGAAAAAGAACAGCGAGAGCGGGTGGAGGCCGCCATGACCAAGGGGGAATTGCGCGCCATTGTCTGTACAGCGACCCTGGACCTTGGCATTGATTGGGGGGCGGTGGATTTGGTGATTTGTATCGGGGCCCCTAAGGGGGCTGCCCGATTGGTGCAACGCATTGGCCGGGCCAATCACCGGATGGACGAGCCCAGCAAGGCGTTGCTTGTGCCGGGAAATCGGTTTGAAGTGCTAGAATGTGTGGCTGCGAAGGAGGCGGTGGACCAAGGGCTATTGGATGGAGAGCCTACGCAACCGGGCGCCCTTGATGTCCTCTGCCAACATATTTGGGGTATGGCTTGCGCTGAACCTTTCTTCCCCGATCGTTTGTATGAAGAAGTAACCTCAGCTGCGCCTTATGCGGGGGTGCCTCGAAAACTTTTTGACCAGGCGCTCGATTTTGTCGCTACAGGTGGCTATGCCATGCGCGCCTATGATCGATATAAGCGCATTGTCCCCATGCCCGATGGCCGAATGCGGATCCGCGACGCCCGCACCGCCCAGCTTTATCGGATGAATGCGGGAACGATTGTCGACCTACCCTCCTACACGGTTCGGTTAGGGCGTATGGGGAAGACCGCTGCAGGACGGCCTGGTAAGCCTCGCCCAGGGCCAAAATTAGGCACCGTCGAAGAATGGTTCATGAACCAACTCACACCAGGGGATACATTTTTGTTTGCAGGCCAAGTGCTGAAACTCGAAGGGGTGCATGAGACAGAGCTATATGTCAGCCGTGCGCCGAGTGAGGCGCCGAAGGTCCCCTCTTGGCAGGGGGCGAAGCTGCCTATCTCAAGCTTTCTGGCCACCCGCGTCAGGGAAATGGTTCACCACCAAAAGGATTGGTCACGATTGCCGCCCCAGGTGGGGGAGTGGTTAGAGTTGCAAAAGCAAAAATCTTACATTCCCAAACCCCATGAGATGTTGATTGAAACCTTTGCGCGGTCAGGGAAATATTACCTTGTTTGTTATCCCTTTGAAGGGCGGATCGCCCACCAATCGTTGGGTACGCTTCTGACGAGGCGGTTGGAACGTGCGGGTCTGCAGCCCTTAGGGTTTTGCCCCACGGAATATGGTCTTTCGATTTGGTTACGGAAGGACCCGTCAAACATGGATATGGCCGTTTTATTTGATGAAGATATGCTGGGGGACGATCTTGAAACATGGCTTGCCGATGCGCAGCTCATGAAACGCACCTTTCGCTATTGCGCGATTATTGGGGGGATGATTGAGCGAAACCATCCGGGGGCAGAAAAGTCTGGCCGGCAGATTTCCTTTTCCACGTCCCTCATTTACGATGTCTTGCGAGAGCATGAGCCTGACCATATTTTGCTAAAGGCCGCATGGAATGATGCATCCTCAGGGTTTTTAGATATTGGCCGGCTTTCGTCTTTGCTGGGCCGTATTCAAAAAAACTTAGTGCATAAGTCATTAAAGCGCGTCTCGCCCCTGGCCGTGCCCCTGATGATGG
>JBCCMT010000168.1:0-5082 GCA_039026195.1 Pseudomonadota bacterium
AGGGGACTAGGCAGCAATTTAAATGTGGATAACTTTAATTTATTATAAATATAAAGGGAACTAGGCAGCAACAATGGTTTTTTTGCCTAAAGTATGAGCCGCATATGTCAAAGCAGCAGACAAATCCGCATCTTCTATGTCTGGATAATCTTCAAGTATCTCTGCTCGCGACATGCCAGACGCCAAGAGGTCGAGCACATCCACGACCCGCATCCTAAGGCCACGGATGCAAGGCTGCCCCCCCATTTTACCGGGCTCTATGGTGATACGGTCTATCAGATTTTCATTCTCTCTCATCATATTTGAGACTTACCACAAAACTCTAGAGCGTGTCGCGCAAAAATGGGTGCCGGTTTTGCGCAAAAGAAACGCGTAGAAATCAAGACCTAGAGAACTTCGCTTGAAACTAATTAAGCGAGACGTGCTTTAAAAAATGTAAACCCTCTATTCCGCCGGTTTGCTGTACCGCGCGGCGCGGAATTGCCGAAGCTCTTCCCGCAATTTTTGCGGATCGGGGGCCAGCACAAAGCCAAAGCTCACATTGCCCCCTTGGGTGGTCACCGCATGGTGCAGCTTATGGGCTTGGACAAGGCGCTTTAAATACCCTTTTTTCGGCACCCAATGCCAAGGCCAGCGTTGATGGACAAGGCCATCATGCACAAAGGCATACATAATCCCGTAAAGGGTAATCCCAGCGGCCACATACCAAAGGGGGGTCCACACCCAAGCGCCCACGCAAAAAAGAAAGATTGCAAAGGATCCAAAGACCACGGCGAAAAGGTCGTTTTTCTCAACTTTTTTGTCATGGGGCTCATGGTGATCGCGATGCCAATCCCAGGCCCAGCCATGCATGATGTATTTATGGGCCCACCACGCAAAGCCTTCCATCAGGCCTGCGATGGTGAGGACAATCAGTAATTTATGCCACCACATCATGAAGGTAACTTTCCATAAAGACGCCGGGCGGGCAATCGCCACCACGGCTCATGCGGGAACAAGTGATGTTCGTGATGATAGCCGAAATGATAGCAAGAAAATAGAGAGGCGATCCATCCAAATTGGGAGGTGTTGCTGCGATGATCATCTAAAAAAGAGGGTCCACCTTCCCCATGGCGGTGGGGGCGATAGGTGCCAAAGTAAAAAAGCTGCAATGACGATGCAAGGGCGGGCAGCCCATAGAACAGAAAAATGTTTGTCATACTGGCCCCCAGGACAAGCCAGTAAATGGCCACGACACTGTTCACAAAAATAAGCGGTCGCCAGCCGAAATAACCTGTGAAAAACTCTTTATACCATGAAAGAAATGACCGTGGGTGGTCCACAGAAAAATCAGGGTCCTCTGCCGTGCCTGGCGCTTTATGGTGGCGGTGGTGGGCGGCCTCTAATCGATTGTAATTAAAGCCCGCATAGAGTGTGACCGCCAGCCATCCAATGGCGCGATTCACCCCCCGTCGGCCCGGCGCGAGGGAGCCGTGAATAGCGTCATGACTAATGATGAACAGGCCCACGGATAACCAACATTGAAGAAGGACGAGGAAAGGGACCCACACCCAGCTCATGCCCGTTAGCGGCAGAAAATGGACCCCAACAATATGGATGATGCTCCATGCACTGATAATCAACGCACTTAACCCTAGTCCGATCCAGGTTTGCCTTTTGATCTGGGGGCTATTGACGTTGATTGTCCTCACGTGGCGGGCCGTGTCCATAAATCAGACCGGGGGGGGAGGGCCCGGAAAAAGAGGGACTTAGAGCTTGCCCCCTGCACACAGCCAAGACCGGCGAGGACCAGTTTTCGGCGATTGCTGGTCTGGGCCCGCTCATCCCAAGCCGCCACACCTCTTTTTCGCACCACACGCCCAATATCTCTGTACACCCCGCGCGCCGCAGCCACTGCAAAGCCTGCACGAATGGGAAGTTTACGCACCCCGGGGCCAGAAGAACGATAATACCGGTCCGCTTCGGCCAACAGACGCAACGCCACAGACCAGACTGCTTCTCGGTTGGCACGATCCAAAACCGCCGCCGCGGTGGGGGCGACCCCCGCCTCTTGAAGCCAATCATGGGGCAAATAGACCCGGCCAATTTCCGCATCGTCAATGATATCCCGGCAAATATTAGTCAGCTGAAAAGCGATGCCAAGGTCTGAGGCCCGATCTAAGGTATTATCATCATCGGGGGAGACCCCCATGATAATGGCCATCATCACCCCCACCACACCGGCCACATGATAGCAATATTTTAGCGTATCCTCTAAAGTTTTATACTGATGATCTTCCACATCCATTTGAAACCCATAGAGCAGATCCATCGGATGTTTAGAGGGCATTTGGGTCTGAAGGGCCACCTCTTGGAAGGCGAGAAACGCAGGCTCCGTCACTTCTTCGCCGGCCATGGCCTTTAGGGTTTCTGTGCGAAGATACTCTAAATCCGACGCCTGGGGGATGTGGGGGCCTTCGTCCGCTGTTTGGGTTGAAAACCCTAAATTTTGACCATCAATCACATCATCACAATAACGGCACCAGGCATATAGCATATGCGCATGGCGTTTCATTTGGGGACGGAACAAGAGGGAGGCGAGGGCAAAGCTTTTTGACCCATGGGCAATGGCTTCTCTTGCCCGTTCTGCCACGATATCCGTTTTTGGGGTCATCACGCCTGACATTTCCTCTTTACTCCGCGGCCACCGCAGGGGGAGCCAGACCAAAGTCCTCAATCATCAGCCCCGCTGTGGCCTTGGCGGAGCCCACCACTCCGGGGATGCCTGCACCTGGGTGCGTGCCGGCGCCCACAAAATAAAGATTTTCGATGCGGTCATCGCGGTTGTGCAGGCGGAAAAAGGCCGATTGGGTCAGGACAGGTTCTAGGCTGAAGGCAGACCCTGCGTGGGCGTTGAGCTTGTCCTTAAAATCCGCCGGGGTGAACAAATGTTTGGTCACAATATTTTCTCGTAAATTTGGTAAATATCGGTCTTCTAAATATTCAAAAATCTTTTCTTGATATTGTGGTCCGACCACAGACCAGTCAATTTTAGCCTTATCTAAATTGGGAACAGGGGAGAGGACGTAAAACGCATCACACCCCTCTGGCGCTAACCCAGGGTCCGTGGCGGTGGGCCGGTGAAGGTAAAGGGAGAAATCATCCGGCAAATCAGGGCCTTTAAAAATTTCTGCAATCAGCTCCCGATAGCGCGGCCCAAAGAGAATAGAATGATGCGCAATATCTGGATACTGTTTTTTGACGCCAAAATAAGAAACGAAGAGGGAGTTTGAATAGCGCTTGCCCTTTAAGGATTGGGACATATTTTTGCCCCGAGGGCTTTGGCCGAGGAGCTTTTCATAGGTGTGCACAATATCCGCATTGGACGCAACGGTATCAAAATCCTGTGCCCAGCCAGAGACGGTGCGAACATTTTGCACCTTTTCTCCTGCCATGCCGATATGCTCCACAGGGTCACCAATGATCGTTGTCCCGCCAAGATCTTCGAATAGCTGACCCATGGCACGGATCAACGCGCCCGTGCCTCCGCGAGGGAACCAAACGCCCCATTTCCGCTCTAGCGCATGGATAAGCGCGTAGATGGAGGATGTTTTATGGGGGTCCCCGCCCACAAGGAGGGTATGGAAGCTAAAGGCCTGGCGCAATTGTTCATCTTCGATAAAATCAGCGACCCGTCCGTAAACGGAGCGGAAGGCTTGTAGGCTGGCCAATTGCGGCGCGGCGCGCACCATGGACCAGAAATTCAAAAAGGGCACAGCGCCCAGTTTCCTGTACCCCTCTTCAAAGACGGCCTCGGAATATTTGTAAAATTTCCGATACCCCTCTACATCTTTGGGGTTTTTCGCGGCGATTTGTTTCTCTAACCGGTCGGATTCTTTGTTATAGTCAAAGCTGTAGCCATCTTCCCAATGCAGACGATAAAGCGGGTCCACTTCGATCAACTCCACATAATCTGAGAGCCGACGACCGGCATTGGCAAAGAGCTCTTCAAGGGCGGAGGGGTCGGTGATCACCGTGGGCCCAGCATCAAAGGTAAACCCATCCATTTCATAGACATAGGCACGGCCGCCAAGCTTGTCCCGGCCTTCAATCAAAGTGGTCTGAAACCCTGATTGTTGAAGGCGACAGGCAAGGGCTAAGCCCCCAAATCCAGCTCCGATCACAGCGGCGGTGGGGTGTGTTGTCATCCAAGTAATCCTTCTTCGACCATATGGCCCTGTTTTTTTGCGGGTAACGCTTTTAACGCGTTGAGGATAGGGACGGGGGGTTTTCCTGCAAGAATACGAATTTTGTCACCCAAATGATTATCCCCTGCATAAAATCGGTTTATGAGGTCTGTAGGCAAGCCGTAGAACCGCTCTAGGACAATATATCGCTGGTCAGGTGCAGCGGCTTTGAAAAGCATCCGGTTTAGGAGGCGATAAAAGCGATGGGAGGCCCAGCGCTGTTTCGCATACCGCTCAATTTCTGCTGCTAATAACGGCGTTGTGGGCGCTGCGCTTTGGGCAATTTTATCGGCCAGGCGCACCGCCTCTGAAAGGGAATAGCCGGTGATGGGGTTAAATAGCCCCGCCCTCAGGCCGATGGGGGCCGGGCCGCCCCGAAGCCGGGCCCAATAGGCCTCAATATCGCCGTCTAACACAATGGGGAGGATGCCATCTTCTTCACGTAATACACGCTTGATACGCCAGCCTTTCCCCAAGGCATAGCGGGTAATTTCCTCCCGCAAGGCGTCACGCGGTAACTCAAAACCGTCGGCGTAATAGGTGTCTTCAATCAAGGCCGTCCGGTCGGTGAAGGGCAAGACATAGACAAAACGATAGCCATCGGTTTGCGGCACGGTGGCATCCATAATGGTGGGCACCGTTAGGCCATGGGGGGCTTCAAACTCCACCTCCAGCCCTAGAAATTTCTGAAAACCAAGCTCCATATCGGGTGTGGCTTTTGGTCCTCGGCCATCAAAAACGATGCGACCCTTTAGCCGGGTCCCATCTTCTATAAGAAGGCTTGTGGGCGTGGCCTCTTCCACCCGTTGCCCCGCGAAAATATCCACAGTCGGGCAGGCGCTCAAAACCCCATGAA
>JBCCMT010000169.1:0-5067 GCA_039026195.1 Pseudomonadota bacterium
CCGGTCCAGTTCTGACCAAACCGTCTTTGGGCTTCAATCAGGCCCGATATGCTGCCATCCTCTGTATCGGTAATGGCGCCAGCCAATATGGCGGTATCTTGAATATCATTAAGGGTGTATCGTCCCCCTAGAAATATATCATTTTCAAGGGGGGTCGGGGGCGCAAAAAACTCTTCGCGTCCGTCATATAGATATTCCACCAATACCCCTAAATCGGCCCCGCTGTCGGTGACGCCAAAAAAGGTATATTCTAGGCCGGCCACGACAGCGCCAAAGGTATCCCCCTGGCCTTCGCGGACAATACCCTCAAATTTCCAAAGCCATGCATCATTCGTATATTGAGCGGTTGCCCCCACTTGGGTAATCTCATTATAGAGGGGTACTGCAATGGGTGCATTTTCCCCTTGGGATTGGAAAACGAAATTTGGCTCTCGCGATGTGCCATGAAACGCGTTCAGGCTAATATCCCAGGCCCCAATAAAATGCGAATAGCGCGCGGCGAAGCTCGGGGCCCATTCCCCATCATCATCTTCATATAAAGCATTATCAATGTCGATGGGAAAAGAAAAGCGTGGCCGTCCTTCAATGCCTGGAAATGTCCGTTCTCGGAAATAGGGCAAATAGAAAAAGTCAAGTTGGCCCCAATCTTGAAAAAAGGATGCTTTGACCATGGGTTGGCCAAGCTTATCTTCTTCATCGATATCCTCAACCGCGTCGGTTTGGTTGATAATATCCACCAATTGACGGCTTTCCGTCACCCCCCAATAGACTTTCGCAGCGCCGGCCAATATCTCATATCCGTCCCCTGAATAGCGGTAATACCCCTCCCGCAAATCAACATGGGTCCGCTCGTCATCTTGCCCATCAATACGAGCGAAGGGGAGAATAACTACCTGATGCTGACGGTTTTCAGATTCCCACCGAATGTCAGGCTCAAGAACGAGTGACGGTTGGAAGGTGTCAAATTGTTCAGGAAGCCTTGGCTCTTCCACGAAAGTGCGAAGTTCAGCGCCGATAGAGGCACCGAACTCCCATTCACCGGCATTACCCGTGGTGGGGATAAAAAGAGTTGCCGTCATCGCAATACCAACATTGCGTGAAAGTCGGATATATGGGGTCATGTCAACTCTTCCTAAAATGTTATCGAATGCGATTTAAGATGCCTTTGACGAAATCCCCTTCGTCTAGGCCCACATTAAAGCTAAAATCTTCATAAATAAGATCAGTTTCTTTCCCAGACTGATGATTCACCATAGAGAATTTATGAGATCGCCAAATGCCGTCATATTCGCGATAGTCAGATAAAGTCAGCGTTTTAAGGAGGGTATCTTTGCGATCATAAAACTCAACTTTCCGTAATTGAAAAATATCTTGATCCGTGTACCCAATCTGCCGGGTATAGCCTGAGTTCTCATAACGGGGTCGACGCTCCACCACATCAACGGTCATCCCTTCAAAGGTCGCTTCGCCCATATGTTCGTAAGTATATTTATTTAACTCTGTGGCGGTGAGGTCTTCGAAGGCAAATTCTGACCCCACAAAGGGACCTGATTTATTCGCAGAGCTTATCCGTTTCACCCGTTTTAGAGCGGGCAGAAAAAGCCATTGGTCATCCGGCTCTAGGATTTTTGCGTGGGAGAGGAGGGCGGTGCCTTCCACATCGCGGGGGGATTCGAAAACCACGAGGGACTTATCCCCCACCTCTTCAGATTCTTTTTCCAGTGTTCGGAAGAAAAGATCGCGGGAGGTTTCCTGACCAGCAGCGTTGCGCAAGACCATTTTGGCAGAGACTTCAGAGTTACCAAAGCCGTTGTCAGACCGATCAGAACGGGCGGCAATATCATAGCCGCGTTGAGATGTTTCTGTATCTCCACGGACCTCACTATTATTTTGCGGCACTGTATCTTGCGCGAGCGCAGGCATGGAAACTGTTGAAGACGCGGATAAGAGGAAGAGAACCCTAAGCGTGTGCGAGAGGTTGAACATTTTCATCTCCTTTCAGAGTTTTTTGAGGACGGTCGATAAGTAGGAGTAAGGCGGGGAGTAAGAAGAAGTCATAGATCATGGCAAAGACGATCGACAACATGGTCAATAGACCCATATCCACGGTAACTTTGAAAGTAGACATCATGAGGAAGGCAAAGCCAATGCCCAAAATGATGGTATTCATGAGGATCGCAAAGCCCACATTGGAAAAGGCGTAAACAATGGCTTCTCTTGGGGCTAACCCTCTTTCCCGCCGGGCCCGGAGATATTTTGTCATCAAGTGGACAGTGTCATCCACGACGATCCCTAGGCTGATGGAGGCGACCACAGCGATAGAAAAACCCACCTGACCAATTAAAATAGCCCATAATCCAAAGGCCGTCGCAATGGGGAGGCCGTTAGGGATAAGACTAAGAAGCCCCAATCGAATGCTCTTTAGGGCGATCACCATGATCAAAGAAATGACAATAATAGCCACGATTGTTCCTCGGATCATCTGCTGCACATTTCGGTCAGTAATATAAGTGAACATCACCTGGGCTGAGGTGGGCATAGCTTGCTGTTCTGCAGGGAAATTTTCAGCAATGTAAGCACGTACATTATCTAAAAACTCTTTTGTTTCAGCGGTCGAGATATCTCCAAAGGTGGCCGTTACCCGAGTTGCACTTTTGTTAATGTCAATACGATCATTAAGATCGAGGCCATAAGGAAGGGAAAGCTCGTAAAGCAGCAAATATTGCGCCGAAAGCTCACGATCCTCTGGTAATTTATAAAAAGAGGGATCATCGGCATTCAGATTTTTATTCAGCCGCTTCATAATATCTGTCAACGAATAGACATGCTTCACATGGGGCTGTGCGCGCAAATAATCCGTAAAATCTTGAAGCTTATTTAAGAATGCCGGTTCTGCAATGCCGCCAGCTTCCCCCGCAGGAACAGAAAATTCTATGGTATAGAGACCGAAATAGTCTGTAATGGTGTCACTCTCTGTGCGGAAATCGAGACTTTCATCAAAATATTTCGTCCATTCATCATTAAATTCAATGCGCGGAATTTGACTGATGACTACAACCGCAAAAATAGCAAACACAACGGCAAATTTATTGACATGGCCCACCACAAATTTACCGAGGGTGGTCATAAAGTGAGGCTTTTGCTCTGCTTCAGCTTTGACCTTAACATGAAAGGGCACCAAGGACATGAGCGCAGGGAGTAGGAGGATGGAATAAAGCCATGCTGCAGCAATCCCCACAGCGGACATATTTCCCAAATGCTTAAAGGGGGGCGCGTCGGAAAAATTAAGCGCTAAAAACCCGACCACCGTGGTGAGGGAGGTAATGCCAATGGCAAGGAAGTTGACACGGATCGCCTCCACCAAAGCATCATGCTTTGAGAATCCATTTCGCATATTCGTCCGCATGGCCAGCAAAACATGGATAGAGTCCGCCACCGCAAGGGTTAATACCACAATGATCGATGACATGCTAATGGGGGTCAAGCCAATTCTGGCGATGCCTGCTGCGCCTAAGGCCACAAAAATCGACAATAAAATCACCAATAAAGTGGAGCATGTGGCAGAAACTGATCTGATGGTGAGAAAAGTTAGGATCAAGACGATGCCAAACATGGCCGGCACCAGCGTTGAAAAATCTCTCTGCCCACTTTCGGCAAAGGCGTGATTTAGCATGGAGACGCCAGAGAGATTAATCTCTAAATGGGGATAATCAGTCCGCATTTGGTCAAGTAAAGCATTTGCGGCCTTTGCGGATGTAAAGGTTTCGTCAGATTCAAGTTGGGGGAATTGTTGAACAATATTGATCGCTGTGGCGGTTGCATTTTCTGTAAGAAGTTGATTGCGTATCAGAGGCTCATCCAGCGCAATTTGTCTTTTTTGATCATATGCTTGTGTTGAAAGGGCTGAGGGATCACCAATAAGGTCCTCGACAATAAGGTCATCTTCCTCTGCATAGGTATACTGAAAATTGGTGACGCTATCAACGCGGCTGGCGAAGGGGATTTGCCAGCCCGCCTCTGTAATGTCCGCGACCGCCGCCATCACATCTTCACGAAAAACATTTCCGCCATCCTTATGGCGTACCATATAAATCAGGTTATCATTTTTCGTATAGGTCGCCTGCAGCGTTTCAAAAGCCAAAAGCTCAGGGTTCTCATCGGAGAAAAAGGCACGGTAATCATTATCAAACCCGAGATGACGAGCATTTACCACTATGCCAAGGGCAAAGAGAATGGAGACAATGATGACAAACCATCGTTTTTTTATCACCGCTTGGGTCAGTTTCACGGCAAAATGATCAAGGCCGGTTCTGGCTTGCGAGCCCGAAGATATCATCGTCATAAGGATGTTCCCTTTTATTTAAGAAGGGGCATATCAGAACGACTATTCTGGATCAAGAGGGGAAATAGCGCAAACTGCAGAAAGCTGCATCTACATCTGCACGAATTTTTTCATGGGGAAGGCCCATGCGCGCTTGGACTCCTGCAGAAACAATCAAACTGAAAATAATTTCGCTAATGCTGGCAAGGTTTTGGGTGGGGGCAATATCACCTTCAGCTTGAGCACGTGAAAGGGAGGCTTGTAACATCGCCTTCAGTTCGGCTGTGTGGGATTGCATTAATTCGGCCACTTCAGGGTCTTTAGGGGCAATATCCACTGCGGTGGTGGTCATCAAACACCCAGCATCCACCATATGTCCGTCGCATAATTTCTCCACCACAGACTCTCGGATGGCGTCGAAGGCCTTTTTCCCAGGTTCCGCCAAAAGGTCGAGCATATGCATCTTTGCATCTTCGCAATACCCATCTATACAGGCAAAGAAAATACCTTTTTTCCCGCCAAATGATTGGTATAAGGCGTAGCGGTTCACCCCCGTTTCTTTGACAATATCCTCAATAGAGACCCCCTCATAGCCGTTGCGCCAGAAAAGCTCTGTCGCGCGCTCAACAATAAAGGGAAGTTTTGCCGAAGAAGAATTCAATGAGACACCTCTATCATAAGACTAGAATAGATGTTCTAGATTTATCAATAGGATCAATAAATTTCAAGGGGTGGATTGAAACAGC
>JBCCMT010000170.1:0-5057 GCA_039026195.1 Pseudomonadota bacterium
CAATAGATGCCCGCCGTCCAGAACAGGGACAGGAAGAAGATTTAAAAGACCGATAGAAACGGAGACGAGCGCAGCCAACTGAAGAAAAGAGGCAAGGCTGGCCAAAATACGGTCGCCTAGCCCGATCTCAATGCGGTCATCAAAACCAGAACTGGCGGCTTGTCCTGCGTATTTGGCAATCTTCACAGGCCCCCCCAATTGGGTGGGGTCCTCCCTAAAGGTGATTAGTCGGCCAAGATAGGTAAAAGTGCCGTCTAAGATTTTGCCCACCTGGCCAATGGCTTCGCCCGTCGCAAAGAAGGGGTTGAGACGCTGCCAATCATAAGGTTTGGGGGCAATCCCAAGCCGGCCCACCCTTTCTTCCCCGCCCTCATCTGTAGGAATAGAGATCTCTTGCACTGTGACCGGAAGGCGAAGCTCACGCCCGTCCCGCTCCACCAAGACGGAAATGGTTTCCCCTGTCCTGTCTTCCGCATATCGATAGATATCAGAGAAGGTGAACACAGATGTGTCATCGAGTTTTAAGATATAATCATCAAGTTGAAAACCAGCTCTCGCGGCGGCCCCCTCCTCCACAAGTCCCCCAACGATGGGCGCGCGATAGGCTTCGATCCCGAGCTGGCCAGTTTTAATCTCATTCCCAAAGGCATCAGTTTGGGTGGTGCGCCGGGGGGTCGCGGTCAGCTGGGTTCGGGCCCCCTCTCGCTCCACCTCAAACATCAGTGCAGAGTCAGAAGACAGTTGCACTTTCATCCGCAAATCATCGAAACTTTTGACCCGTGCCCCGTTGACGGAAAGGATTTTATCCCCTGGGGCAAAACCTGCCTCTTCTGCAGCGCTTTGGGCAGAAACCCGGCCCACCACCGGCTCAACGGTGGTGACCCCAATGGTCATAAAAATGCCGGTGAAGATGACAATCGCCAAAAGGAAATTGGCCAGCGGCCCTGCCGCCACCACGGCGGCCCGTTGCCATAGGGGTTTGAAATGAAAACAGACGCGCTTTTCTTCCTCCGTTAGGAGAGCGGCAAGGCGGTCCTTTTCGGAGCCAAATTGCGTAGTGGCAGGTCCATGGCTCTCGTCATCCGCTTGGGTGCCCGCGGACGCTGCATTTGCATCGCCAAAAAATTTTACAAAGCCCCCTAGGGGAATGGCGGCAATCTTCCAATCCGTGCCCTGCTTATCTCGCCATTTCAATAATGAGGGGCCAAAACCGATAGAGAATGTATCAACCCGCACCCCGCAGAGCCGCGCGACTTTGAAATGCCCATATTCATGTACAAAGACAATGAGCGGCAGCAAGACGCCAAAGGCCCCAAGGGCGATAAGGATAGGAACAAGACTATCAACCATAATATTTTTTCCACTATGGGGTTAGAATGGTAACTAGGACTGTAGGGTCGCAATTTGATCAATGGCGATTTTACGGGCGGCTTGGTCGGCGGCGAGGACCGCCTCAAGCTCAGAAGCAGCGCCGTCCATTTTCGTATGCTCAAGACAATGATCCGTAATAGTAGCAATATCTAAAAAGGGAAGATGCCCTTTCAAAAACGCACTGACCGCCACTTCATTTGCCGCATTCAAAACGGCCATGGTGAGCCCCCCCACCGACAAGCTCTCCCTTGCCTGACGCAACGCAGGGAAGCGGTTTTCATCGGGGGCTTCAAAGGTCATCCGCCCAATTTCAATTAAATCAAGGGGTTTGGTATCCGTGGGCATTCGGTCCGGCCAAGCCAGGGCTGAGGCAATGGGAATGGTCATGTCAGGTGTGCCCAGCTGGGCAAGGACAGACCCATCCACATAGTCCACCATGGAATGGATCACCGATTGCGGGTGGACAAGAATTTCAATATCTTTGTGAGGGACAGGGAACAAAAACGCAGCTTCAATCCGTTCAAGTCCCTTGTTCATCATGGTGGCACTATCCACGGAGATTTTCGCGCCCATGGACCAGTTGGGGTGGGCCACCGCTTGTTCCGGCGTAATGGCTTTTAACTCTGTTCGGCACCGGGTTCGAAAAGGCCCGCCGGAGGCGGTTAAGATGATGCGACGTATCCGGTGGGGCCGGTCATAGTCAAAGACTTGGAAAATCGCATTATGCTCACTATCCACCGGCAATAGCCGCCCGCCCCCTTCTTTCATGGCGGCCAATACGGCCTCCCCTGCGCAGACGAGGCATTCTTTGTTGGCAAAGGCAATATCCGCCCCGCGTTTTGCCGCAATTAAAAGGGGGTCAATCCCCGCCGCGCCCACAATGGCGGCCATCACCCAATCCGCCTCCATTTGGGCGGCCTCTTTGATGGCCTCTTCCCCAGCCCCGCATTGAATGGTCGTCCCTTGCAACGCGTCTTTGAGGTCGGGCAGTGCCTTTTCATCTCGCACCGCAGCAAAGCGGGCACCGCTTTTAATGGCAGCTTGGGCAAGCTCTGCAGCATGGGTATTGGCGGTGAGCGCCACCACCTCAATATCTGCATCCCCCCGGGCGCGGGCAGCATTGATCAAAGACAAGGTCGATTGGCCCACTGATCCTGTGGCGCCTAAGACTGTTACCCTTCGTTTCAACGTCATAGGATATCCATTATGCTGATCTGCCTCATTTTTAAAGCGATGACATTTTTAAAAGACATTATGATGTCGTAACAAGGTAAAAAGCGCGAGCACGCATACCGCCATGAGAAATCCATCCAACCTGTCCAACACCCCGCCATGGCCGGGAAAAACACCCCCTGAGTCTTTGACCCCATAAAAGCGCTTCACGGCACTTTCTGTCAGATCCCCCGCAATGGCAGCAAAGCTTAAAAGACCCCCTAAAATCGCCAATTGAAGAGGAAGAAAGACAGCCCCCAAGAGGGGACCGATGACCACCGCCACCAAGATCCCCGCCATAAACCCCCCAGCTGCCCCCGCCCATGTTTTCTTGGGGCTGAGTGCCGGCCAAAGCTTTGGGCCGCCAATGACTTTCCCTGCGAGGTAAGCCCCGCTGTCGGTGGCCCATACCACCCCAAATAAGAGGAGGGTTAAGGCCCGCCCATCCCCCGCCCCATGGCGGATATAAAGGGCTGACACCGCCGGCACTAATAGATAAAGGGCGCCCGCCAAGGGCCAGGGGACTTTTCGTTTGACACTTCGCTCGATCAAGGTTGCCGCCACCCCCCCCACGCATATGACGATCAAGGCGGGGGGGAACTGACCACTGGCGGCGAGAAATATCGTGATAATTGTGGTGACGGACAACGCATAAAAACCACGGGAAAACTCTGCCCCCTCCACCATCCGTGTCCATTCAAAAATCAACAGGACCGCCATAAACGCGATCACAGCAGAGTATAATCGCCCCCCTATGATCACAGTGCCCACCACCAGCGGAATGAGGAGAGCAGCGGTCCATAATCTGACCGCAAGACGGGTCTGAGCCTTGGGAAAAGTTGATTTCAAAGATATACGGGCAGGGTCCGGGATAAAAGGTCTCTAGGGTGCGGTGATTATCTTTTTTATATCTGCCCGCATCCTGCTGAATAAGCAATTAGAGCGTCGCGCCAAAAGCATGTCCTGGACCTCGATCCGGGGTGAGAATCGGTTTTGGCCTTTCGCGACGCGACCAACCAAAGAATCTAGAAAAAACTGCCGATGCAAACTTAAGGCAGTTTGCTCTAGCGCAGAGAAATACCCCCGCAACGCCGCTAAAGGGTCATCACCACGATGCGAGCCGGGGAAGAATGACCCGTGCCGCTAAGGCCACAAGAAGCACAGCCCCCATATACCAAAGGGCAAGATACCATAACCCCACGAAGGGGCACTGTAACGCGTAGGTAAAGGCCCCCCAACTGCCCCCCGCCAGGCCCACAAGAAAGGCTGTCCGGTTAGGTTGAGTACTGGCGCCTCGCACCATGAAAAGCGATAAGATCAATGTCACCGGCAGTGATAAGCTCACCACACTTATTAAACAGGCGATGCCATGGCCGGGATCTAAAACCTGGCCCACCCCCCCTGTGAGGGCGCGATCAAAGCCGATCACCGCAAGGAGAAGGACCAGGGCCGCAACAGACAAGGTGATCATACTCACGCGCTGGGTCCCTGGGTAAAGCGACCAAAGGGCAAGGCCGGCAAAAACAGCACCGCTCAAACCGAATAGCCAAAATTTCAGCTGCATCCGGGCCCCATCCATCATAAAAGCTTTGCCTACCGCTTCGCTTTGACCGAAAAGGAGGGAGGCCCCTAAAATTTGAAGTCCTGCAATGGCCGCGAGAATGGCAAAGTCTGCATAAAGACGACGAGGGCGAACAGGTGTGGCCGTGGCGGCTAAACCGGAAATAAAATCACTGTTACTCATAGGACTTCTCTAAGGTTTTGACCAATTTCTTACGGGCCCTGTGAATATTAACCTTCACTAAGGAGGCCGTTTGACCCGTCAATTGGGCAATTTCTTCAATCGATCTCCCCTCAATTTTGGCAAGCTTTAAAACGGTCGCTTGCGCCTCGGGCAGATGGGACATCACCCGTTCGAGGACGATGTGAGACAGCACCCTTTCTTCATGGCCTTCCACGCCATGTTCATCTTTTAATTCAACATCTTCTTGGCGATAAACCGCCCGCAAACAATCGAGCCATTTGAACCGGGCAATGGCCACAAACCAAGGGGCAAAGGGGCGCGAGGGGTCGTAGGTATGGCGTTTGCGATGCACCGCCATCAGGGTTTCTTGGATTACATCTTCCACCTGATCTGGCGAAAGGCGTTTGCCCAAATAACGTTTCAGCCACTCTTGGCACTGGGTCAGTACCTCTTGGTAGGCGCGTTTGTCGCCTTTTTGGGCTTGGGCCATTAACGGGCCGCAGGGGCTTAAATCGATAAGTCCCTCCCGCTGCTGGCGTATGTGCTCAAGATGGACGACTGTCATGCGACGATCCTTGCTTTTTGCCCCAAAAGAGCTGTTTCGCAATGATGTTCGACATATTTTTGTAAAAGGTTACAGGAGAGAAACAAGGAAAGAAGTTATTGGTCTTCCTCTGCGGCCTCTGGCCGGGCGCCAAATCGCCGGCAACGGCCGTGATATTGGTCCACC
>JBCCMT010000171.1:0-5020 GCA_039026195.1 Pseudomonadota bacterium
AATATTCCTCCCCCCCCATCAAAAGCTGTGTACGGAGAGGCCCCGTTTCGTTTTGGGCTGTCACTTTCAGGGTGATGTCCACTACATCGCCCACCACTCCAAACCGCGGGGCACTGACCACCTCCACCCGCCGATCAAATTGGGTATCAGGGTCCCCCACCACCAAGCTATGGATCGGTACCTCTAAAGCGGGAAGGGGGGAGAGGGGCCCATGCAATTGCCCATCGGTGGTGACCACCACCCCCGCCAATCTATCCCGCGGAATATCTGTTAGGCTTCCCCGCAAGGCCTCAGTAAAATCTGTCGACAGCTGATCGCCAAAGGCATATCGCCTAAGCTCTACCCCTAATGCCTCAATCTGCGCTTCCGTTTCTAAGATGGCTTCTTCGGCAATATCGTCTCGCGCCCCAAAACCGATACTGCGACTTTTATCTTCGAGCAGCAGTACAATATCGGGCAATATCTCCCCTTCGGTTTGCCGCCATTGGGGACCGATGAGAAAAGCGAGTATAAGACATATGGTCAGTAGACGAAATACGCCTCCCCATAGGGACTGGAACATCCGCAACGCACTGATCGCCGCCCCTGCAATGCTGAAAAAAAGGAGCAATGAAAAGGGCAGATGGGGGGTAAAGGCGAGATCAAAACTCATGGCTGGGGGTCCAACTCATCCAGCATCTCCTGAACATGCACTTGGTCGGCCTTATAATTCCCTGTGAGCGCCACCATGGCGATATTAATGCCGGCCTGGTATGAATATTCGCGTATAAGATTTCCCCGGCCGGAGATGCGCCGTAAGGGTTGGCCCCCTTCATCCACCGCCCAAGCAGAGGCCCAGTCTCGCCCCCCGATGATGAGGGAGGGGACGCGATCCGTGCCCCCCCGCAATGCCGACGGTGCCTCAACCCAGACAGGGCCGCCTTGGTTTCGGCCGGGCAGGTCAGACAAGTGATAAAAAGATTTTGTCAAAATATGATCAGGGGGCAAAGGCTCCAGCGGCGGGATATTCATCCGTGTCAATATATCTTTTAAAATGCCTGCCCTGGGGCTCGTGCCCGTTGCCGCTTGTCGATCACCATCTTGGGTATCGATGAGCAAAAGCCCCCCGCCGGCCATATAGACCTCTAACCGCCCTAGGGCAGCGTCACTGGGCCGGGGGGCGTCGGGCAAAATCGGCCAGTACAGAAGGGGGTAAACGCTTAACTCATCCCGTTCAATATCCACCCCTAGGGGCAGGCTTGGCTCTAAGGAAGACCGACGAATAGCCTCTCTCGTCAACCCATAAAGTCCCGCCTTTGAAATACGGTCCGTTTGCGGATCACGCGTTTTGACATAAGCTAGACGCATATTCAGGCTTGCGTCCACGGCTTGAGGGTCAAGACGGGGTCTGGGGGGTAATGTCTCTTGGGCTCTCGTTTCTTGAGCTATGGCACCTTGCCAAGATATGCTGACAATAGCGAGGGAAATCACGGTCATTGCGAGGGCATTGCGCCCAGCTTGCCATTTTTGCGCCGCTAAAACCAATCCATCGAGCAGCAATAACAAAAAAGCCAGCCCTAAAAACAATGGTCCCAAGGCGCGCGCATTCGTATCCTCCGTCCCGCGAAGGATTGCATTGGGCGGCAGGGCGGATAGGCGAAGGGGCTGCAGTGATGCCGCTGTGTCCGGATAGGTGTTCACCGCGATCCCTTGGGCGCGATCCCCGTATAGGCCTGGCGGCACGCGCCCGTCCATCAGCTCTTTTTTCGTGGCAATTTCAGCGGCGGGGGGCGAGGATATCAATTCCCCATACCCGTTTAGGAGCCGATAGGGGGCATAGGATACAGCCTCGCCCAAGGTGGTCACCCCCACGGCAAGCTCCGTGATGCGGTTCATCATTTGCGGAAATAAACCGGATAGGGGCAGGTCAGACCAGGTGGGGGCAGCGGTGACATGAACCAAAATAAGTTTGCCCTCCCCTTGATCTTTTGCGGTGATCAGGGGGGTCCCATCAGTCAGCTGCGCCCAAACGGCATGGTCTCGATCAGAAGACGGCTGGGCTAGGATCTGCCGACGAATGAAAATATCATCTTCGATGGGAAGGTCCGCAAAGGGACTGTCCTCGGGGAAAGGTGAAATTGTCTGGGGCGCGGTCCAGGTCAACGCACCGCCAAAGGATCGCTCTCCCCCCCGCAATAAAACAGGATAGGTCGGCCCCCTGACATTGCCCGTCGCTGCCCGTGCATTTGCCGTGTTGGGCCCGGCGAAGCGGAGCAATATCCCCCCTTCTTCTACCCAAGCCAAAAGGGCATCTTCTTCATTCTCACGCAAAGTGCCAATATCATCGAGGATGATCAGACCTGTATCTTCACTGATGAAATTCATGAGCGGGCCAACGCGGAGGAGGCTAGAAGTCTTAAAAGATTGGTCAATGAAAAAACCGCCTTCTAAAAGGTTATCGGCCCCGGCGGTCACAAGTCCGGCTTGAACCTGGCGGTTACGGTGATCAAACATCCATAGGGCCCCCGCACTCCTAACCCCTTGTACGGAAATTTGGCTGATCTCATTTCGCAAACTTAAGGGAAGGGGGATGGGCACATCCAGACTGTCTTGACCTGCGGGTAAGGTGAAGGGCACTGTTTCCAGTGTTCGTCCCTCTCGACCCAGAATGCTAAGGGTCGCGCTGATCTCGCCGGCGCCCATGCGCTCAACCTTTGCAGATAAGCTGGTGGCGGTGGTCTCAATCCCCCGTATCGTGACGAAAGGGCTTGCCGGTGGGCGGATAATTTTTAAGGAGGATGCCGCTGCAACGGTGTTCAGAAAACGCTGGTCGCCTCGGCTTTGTTCGGTCACACCATCACTTAGCCAAATGATGTTCCAGCTCGAAAGATCAAGAGAAGATAAGAGGTCTAAGGCCGCCGTCCGGTTTGCGACACTTGCTTTGGGAACCATGCCCTCAATCATCAACGCCGCATCAGCAAATTCAGTGGGGGGAGAAAGGGTTGGTGTCCCCGCCATGGTCAAAATGCGGGTTTGCCGATTTTGGATCTGGGGCCTCAGCGCCAGGGATGAAAGGGCATTCTGACGTAGCTGCCACCCAGGGGCGGCAGGCCAACTATCGTCCAAGATGATAAGAACAGGCCCCTCCGCCAATTCATCTTCCAGCGTATTCAGGACCGGTCCCGCAAGGCCAATAATGATGAAGGTCATGGCGATCAACCGTAAGAGTAAGAGCCACCAGGGCGTATGCTGAGCGGTTTGTTTTTTATCCCGAAGCCCATCTAAAAACATCATACCCCCAAAGGGCACCCGGCGCGGGGCCGGCGGGAGCGCGCGTAGGAGCCACCAAATCACCGGCAAGGATGCCAGGGCAAGAAGAACCCAAGGGGTGAGAAAGGTAAGGGCCATTATCGCAAGGCCTCTCCGCCGATGGCATAATGCAGCGCTGCTAATATCGGGGCGGCGGATCGGTCATTACGATGTTGGAGATAGGTAAACCCATATTTCCGGCACAGATCTTTCAGGGCGCCAAGATGGGCTTGACGTTGCTCAAGATAATCCGTCCGGATGTCAGTGGCATTTCCAAAAATATACCGCTTTATATTTCGGTGAAGGCCTTCAAACTGGGTGCGTCCTGTGAAGGGAAAGTCTTCCTCCGTCTGATCACTAATTTGGACCAGATGACAAGGAATACCCGTCGCCGCCATGGTTTCAAGTTGTGTCGCCAACCCCTTAAGGGGGGTGTAGAAATCAGATAGATAAAGAATATGAGTGTTCTGCGCCGGCGGGGTGGGGGGCAGCTCTTCATATTCAGCGGATAATAGGCTCTCCGCCACCTCTAGAACGGCTGAATACCCGCCTCTAGCGCGGCTGCATCGGTTTAGATCATAAATACGCTCCCCTGCACGGGTGAGGACGAGGGCCATGGCCACCGTCATCACCTGACCACACCACAATTTTGAGGGCGCCCCCTTCTGAGCATATTGAAAACTAGGGCCACCATTGCACCACAGCCCGATGGTTGCCGCCGTTTCCCACTCACTTTCTCGAATAAAAAGACGGTTGGGGGAGCGTGCAGATTGCCGCCAATCAATGGCGGATGCAGGGTCATGATAGGTATAGTCCCGATACTGCCAAAATGTCTCTCCAGCACCGGGGCGCTTCCGACCGTGGGCCCCCGCCATGAAGGTGGTGGCCAAGCTTTCCGCCGCCGCCAGGAGCGCGGGCAAATTTTGGGCGGCGTCTGACCCTTCTTTTTCTAAGGTAAAAATATCGCTCATGGGGGGGAGGACTTATGCCATCTCTTTCAACATATGTTTTATCAGCCCCTCTATGGTTTGCCCCTCCGCGCGAGCAGCAAAGGACAAAGCCATCCGGTGGCGGAGGATAGAGGGGGCGAGGCTTCTAAAATCCTCTCGTGTTGGCGCTGTGCGACCATCGAGAAGGGCCCAGGCCCGTAAGCCCAAACTCATGGCTTGGGTGGCGCGGGGGCCTGGCCCCCATAACAAATGTTCAGCATACGCGCCGCCGGGGCGCAAAGCATTCATGATCTCAAGCATATGATCCACTAGCCCCTCGCCAATGGGCATAGCTCGAACAAGCGCTTGGGCCGCCAGAACATCCTTCGCGCTAAGCACCGCGGTGGGGGCCTGCTCATCCTGTCCAGTGGTGGCGATCAGCATTTGTTTTTCTGCAGCGGCGCTTGGGTATCCAATGTCCGTCTGCATCAAAAACCGGTCCAGCTGCGCTTCGGGAAGGGGGTAGGTCCCCTCCTGCTCAATGGGATTTTGGGTGGCCAATACGAGGAACGGGGTGGGCAGCGCGCGGCGTTCGCCCGCCACGGTCACTTGCCCTTCTTGCATGGCCTCTAACAGAGCACTTTGGGTGCGGGGGCTGGCCCGATTAATCTCGTCCGCCATGAGAAGTTGGCAAAACACAGGCCCCTCGATAAAGCGAAAGGCGCGGCGACCGCTTTCTGTCTCCTCCAAAATCTCCGTGCCTAAAATATCCGTAGGCATAAGGTCCGGGGTGAATTGAACTC
>JBCCMT010000172.1:0-4997 GCA_039026195.1 Pseudomonadota bacterium
CACAGTGGCGTTTGCGTTCGCTCTTGCCATAAACATCGCCGCAAGGCTTAACGCGCCTGTGCCCCCAGGGGTGGCAAAGCTGACAAGGCCGCCTTTTGGTCCTTGATCGCCATAAAAGAATTTCGCAATGGCACTGGCATAGTCTTGATTGCCTCGCGGGCCTTCGTAAACTTTGGTGGCCCCGGTTTCCGCCAATTGCCGCTCTGCGTCCCGCACCGCTTGTAAAATGGGCGTTTGTCCCTCGTCATTGCGAAACACCCCGACACCTAGGTCAATTTTGTCTTCCCGCGGGTCTTCGCGAAAAGCGGCCATGAGGCCGAGAAGAGCATCAGCGGGACGAGGGTCAAGGGTTTCAAACATGGAATTCAGGCTTTCTCATAAATCTAAATGAGCGCCTCCCTTAGGGGACAGATCTATCAGCGCCAAGCCCGATCCGTTGTCTTGCCCCGAAAATTAAGAGGCGCGGGCCATCATTCGAAGTTTGCTGGCCTCTTGGGCGGTTTCCACATGGTTTAAGCGGAGGGAGCGGATTTTATTCTCCTCCCCCATTTCCCCTACCCCTAAAGAAATGTCATGACCTAAGGCCAGCGCCCTGATTTCCACCTTTTCAAGTCGTGCCTTTGGCAATTGAAAGATATCCCCTGCTTTTAAATTCTTGATCACCTCAATGGGCGCCTTTTCATCTCCCAGCTGGGCATAGGCGGTAAAGGGAAAGTCCAGCAATTGCAGCGCCTTTAAAGAAGGGCAGGGGGGAGAGAAAATATCAGTAAAAGACCGTGATGCTTCGATGGCGATATGAAATTGGCCTTTTTCTCCAATCTCAAAGGAATATTTTGCCATCAGGACGGGGTGATCACTTAATGGTTTTTGTTTGGCTGCCACCAGATAAGGCACCGCAATGCAGTCAGGGTCCGCTGACAGAAGGACCTCTGCCAATCGATTCGCAAAAGTTTGCGCCACCGACGCGCGGAGGCCAGGTTCATCCACTTCGCTGTTAAAAAGAGTGTTTGCCACAAGGGTCATGGGCTCATCTTCTAGCGTCATACGCAAAGATGGCCCGTCCTCTAGGGAGTGAAAATCCAGCACGGTGGCCCCTTCTGCTTGTGGAAGGGTGCTGGGAATGCGCATCATGTCCACCGGCTGGGCCGTAATCTCACAGCACAGAAAGTCACGGATGGTCAGGGCCAGTTGTTCAGCCAGACCGGTAAATTTTTCTGTGGCGGGGGTCAAATACGCAGGGACCCGTAGGGGGCCTTTTGCCAACTTTGACAATAAAGAGGGGGATGTTGCCGTCATATCATTCATATTTCTTCTTTTCTCGCATGACGAGTTAAAGGGAGATTTACGCCCGTGTGTTTATATACACCTCAACAGAGTTAATTTTGTGCGAGCAGGGCATATGTCAGATCAGGCACCGATTATTATTAAGCGGAAAAAAGTTGTGGCCGGGGGTGGCCACCATGGCGGCGCGTGGAAGGTGGCCTATGCGGATTTTGTAACCGCGATGATGGCGTTTTTCCTACTCATGTGGTTGCTGAACGCCACCACAGAAGAACAGCGCAAAGGTCTGGCAGATTATTTTAACCCCACCATTCCCATCGCAGCGGTCTCTGGGGGCGGGTCCGACGCCTTGAATGGGGATAGTATTGTGACAGAAAAAACCATGCCCCAAAGCGGGGATTATCGCTCTGCGGACCCCCGAAAGTCTGTGATCCCACAGGATGAGACATTGAAAGCTGCGATTGAAGATTTAGCCACCAAAGCAGGGATTGAAGACGCAGCAGGCCGCATCATTGTTCATCAAACCGAGGAGGGGACAGTGGTTGAACTGGTGGATGCGGAGGGAAAACCTTTATTTGCCAGCGGATCTTCCGCGCCGTCTGAAGATTTACAGAAACTGATCATGAGTACAGCGGAGGTGATTAAAAAAACAGGCGCTGATATTAAAGTCACCGGTCATACGGACGGTATTTCATTTGCACGAAACGGCTATACCAATTGGGAATTGTCCGCCGACCGTGCCAATACGGCTCGCCGGTTATTACTGAATGCCGGGATCAAACCAGAAATGATTAAAGAGGTTGCCGGCCGGGCGGACCGTGACCCCATAGGGCGCGATAGAAATGATCCGGTTAACCGGCGGATCGCCATTATCTTGCAACGACCCGATCCCCTGCAAACAACGGCGCTTCGTTAAACCTGCATCTTGATCTTCAGACACGTGACGAAAGTAAATCAAAGCTTAACAAGAAAATTATATCTTTCTACGACATATACATGCTTCTTCCCCGCCGTATAGGAAGCGTTAACCGTGTTCTGGCACTATCGCCTCTGTAACAAGAATTGCTGGAGCACTCGTATGACTATATCTTCTTCGCTAAATGCTGGGGTCATGGGCTTGGCGGTGAACTCAACCCGCCTTGGGACCATCGCTGATAATATCGCGAATTCAGATACTTATGGATATAAACGCAGTGTAACAGACTTTCAATCCATGGTGATTAAGAGCAACTCCAACGCCTATGCTGCTGGCGGGGTACGGGTGGAGGCCTCTCGCCAAGTGGATGAGCAGGGTTCACTGATTTCCACCGGAAGTTCAACGGATATTGCTGTCGCAGGGCGCGGGCTTTTGCCGGTAACGAATTTTGATGGGGTGGATCCTCAAAATACGGACAGAGATTTGATGCTCGTTTCCACAGGGTCGTTCACATCGGATCAGAACGGATATCTACGCACAGCCAGTGGCCTTTATCTTCTTGGATGGGAAGCAGATAGCGCTGGGGAAGTGGGCGCAGTCACCCGGCAGGGGGGCGCTAGTCTTTCCCCTGTGCAAGTGGATGTTACGCAATTTGAATCAACACCAACCTCAAATATTTCTATGGGGATTAACTTGCCGGCAGATGCCACCCAAGCGGGCGGGTCTGGGGACCCTTATGAAATCTCCATTGAGTATTTTGATAACTTTGGCCGTGTCCAGGTTTTAACGGGCCGCTTCACCCCTGACATTCCAGGTGCCGGAGCAAGTAATGATTGGTCTGTGGAGCTGTTTGACAACTCAACCGGGGCCCCTGTCAGTGTCTCCACCTTTGATGTGGATTTCCAAGACAGTCCCACCAATGGCGGCTCGATCAATGATGTGACCAACAATGCCACTTATGATAATACCACTGGGGAAATCACTGTCACTGTACCAAGTGGGGACATTCAAATTTTTGTGGGTCGGCCGAATGATCGGTCAGGACTCACACAATTTGCAACCTCTTTTGCACCTTATAATCTGACTAAGGATGGAACGGCGATTGGTAATCTCCAAAATGTAGAAATCAATGCTCAAGGCCAGGTTCAAGCGATTTATGATACAGGGTTCCGTCAAACCCTTTACCAAATTCCGGTGGCAGAAGTGCCAAACCCCAATGGATTGATTGCCACAAATGACCAAGCCTTTTTACTCTCCCAAGAGAGCGGTGACATTTATTTCTGGGACGCAGGCAGTGGCCCTGTGGGGGAAACGGTGGGCTTTGCGCTGATGGAATCAACTACAGACATTGCCTCAGAGCTCACAGCGCTGATTGAAACCCAGCGGGCTTATTCCTCTAACGCGAAAATTATTCAGATTGTGGATGAGTTGTTGCAAGAAACCAACAATATTGTTCGGTAAGGAATAAAAAGTGACCTTCACAAACGCTCTTTCCACCGCCACATCAGGGCTGAATGCAGCTGCTGCGCGCGCTAGCATCGCATCTAGCAATATCGCAAATGCGAATACGGAGGGGTATTCCCGCCGTGTGGCGGTGCTTGAAGAACGCCTTGCGGGGGCGGATGGGGCTGGGGTGCGGGTCCTGACCACCCAAAATGCGCGATCTGACTTTCTCACTGCGGATCGTCAGCGGCTGGCAGCAGAAAATGCCTTTTCAACGGAGCGGTCGACTGCTGCTACGCAGCTTGCCAATATTATTGGGGAACCTGGGTCGGAAAATAGCCTTTTCGGGCAATATGCCCGGTTTGAAGACTCTTTACGGGATGCAGCGGCCACCCCTGAATCCAGTATTTTGTTGACCCAGTCGGTGGATCAAGCCCGGGCCCTGGCTCAAAAATTAAATTCCTTAAGCGAACAAGCGGGTCGCCTACGTAATGATGCGGACCGGGATATTGGAATTGCGGTTAGTGAAGTGAATACGGCCCTAGCGCGGCTTGAAGAGTTAAACGGTTTGCCAGCCCTCAAACAATCCCCTGAGGTGTTTGATGAGCGCCAGCGTTTGATTGATCAAGTGAATGAGCAAATTCCTGTCACGGTACAATATCGCGATACCGGGGTAAATCTTGTCACCGAAGGGGGTGTGTTTCTTTTAACGGAAACGGCGAGTTTTATCGACTTTTCTCCTGCGGGAAATGTGGGGCGAACGCAAACTTTAGGGGCGCCTTTATCGGGGATTAGTGTAAATGGGGTGGATATAACCCCCGGGGGCGGCGGCACCCAACCTTCCGGCGGGGGACGTATCGGCGCCTTATTTGAAGCGCGGGATGTCCAAGCCCCAGGGTTTCAAGATCAACTTGATGGTTTAGCTACAGATTTAATTCAACGCTTCGGTGATGATACGGTGGACCCCACAAAAACCGTTGGGGAAGCTGGTTTGTTTACGGATGGCACAGCCGTTATTCCGGCCACCACAGAGGTGGGCATTGCAGAACGTATTCAACTCAATGCGACTGTGGACCCCCGTCAGGGGGGAGAGGTTTATCGCTTACGCGATGGGGTGGGTGCTGTCGCCCCAGGGCCGGACGGTAATGGGGATCAACTTAACCGGCTCATCTCTGCGTTTGAGACCAACCGAACCCCGCCTGCCAGTCTTGGCCTGCCGGGGACGTCAAATGCCTCTAATCTGGCGGCGCAGATTTCCTCCTCAGTCAGCTTGACGGACAGGAATTATTCGGAAAATGCTCTTTTTGCTGGCACCCGGCTGGATTTAGCGGTGGATCAAGAGCTATCTGTCATTGGG
>JBCCMT010000173.1:0-4987 GCA_039026195.1 Pseudomonadota bacterium
ACCCCTAGGGTGAGAATTTCTGCCTCATCAAGAATAAAACGTAACGCATAAAGTCCGATTATCGCATCCTCCCTATAGGCAAGGTAAACCAGATGGTGATCGCTCATCAACATGGCCTGCCAATACCCCTCACTCCATTCAGATTGCTGGAATATCTTATAATGGAGCTGAGCAATGTTAGCTGCGTCCTCTAGGGTTGCGGGGCGGATCTCCACCGCTGGTCTCTCTTTTGAAAAGGTCATGGGAAGGCTAGCCCCTTACGAAATAGCTTTGGGCGGTGATGCGGGGGTGGCATCCGGCGGGCGAAGATAAAGGGGGCGAAGGTCCGTGGGCGCGTGATCTTTGGCAAATTGCGCCATCAAGGCCATGTCAGGGACCAAAGGTCCATCGCTCTCCCTCTCCTTATTAAGTAACGACACTCCACTGCCAATAAGGGTTTGCCCTTCAAGGTCTCCAACTTTTTCTCGAACCTCGTCTTCCCCCAGTAAAAAGGGCCCATGGTCAGCCCCCTTCCCAAAGGCTTGGCCATAAATCTGACCCCGGCGCGCGTCAATCAGAGCATATCCCGTGGCGCCAGGGGGGGCAGAAAGCCATAACGCCTGCAAGCTGGTCACCCCCACTGTGGGCAGCTTTCGCGCAAAGGCAAACCCCTTCCCAAAACTCAAGCCTACCCGAACCCCCATAAAAGACCCCGGTCCCACTGTCACAGCAAGTTTTGTGACAGCCTCCGAGCGCAAATGATGATCTTGCAGGAGTGTGGAGACCATGGGCGCCAAATGCTCCGCATGTCCCGTGCCGATGTTGAGGGAGATCGCGCGCGTCTCCCCCCCTGGCAACAATAAGCCAGCACTACAGGCTGACAAACAGGTATCAATCGCCAGAAGAACGATAGCTACATCACCGCTTCAACGGAGGTGACTTCTGGCACATAATGTTTGAGCAAATTTTCAATGCCAGATTTTAAGGTCATGGTGGAAGAAGGACACCCTGCGCACGCCCCCTTCATGGTGAGGAAGACAATACCGTCGCCGGGCACAAATTTGTGGAAAACAATATCGCCCCCATCTTGCGCCACCGCTGGGCGCACGCGGGTTTCAAGAAGGTCAATGATTTGCTCAACGATTTCTTTGTCTTCCCCCTCATAATCCTCTGCCGTCGCCCCGTCGTTATTCTTTGCCATGGCGGCCTCATCCACCACCGGGATACCCGCCGCCAAATAATCGGCAATGGTCCCGAGGAGGGCCGGTTTCAGGTGGGCCCAGTCAACACTTGGGTCTTTCGTGACGGTCAGAAAGTCAGCGCCCAAATAGACCCCCATGACCCCATCCACATCAAAGAGCGCTGCCGCTAAGGGGGAGGCCTTTGCCGCTGCGCCGTTTGGGAAATCCATGCCCAATTGGCCTTGGCCTAAAACCTCTTGCCCAGGAAGGAATTTTAGGGATTGCGGGTTTGGGGTGTCTTCGGTTTGAATAAACATTTTAAGCGACTTCGCTTTCAATTTGGTTTCTGATCTGAAACAACAAGAAATTCCCTGTTACATGGCGCGTCTAGACAGGCAATTCAAGATAACGCAAGAGAGCGGAACACCTACTTTTCTTCACATAAAGATAAATCCATCATGGCTGACGACAATACAATTAAATATACTGATCAAGAAGCAATCGATTTCCACGCCAAAGGCAAACCCGGCAAGTTAGAGATCACCCCCACCAAACCCATGGCGACCCAGCGGGATCTCTCCCTCGCTTACTCCCCTGGGGTGGCTGTTCCTGTTAAAGCCATCGCTGAGGACCCTGACGCTGCTTATGAGTTGACCACTAAGGGCAATATGGTAGCGGTTATTTCCAACGGGACAGCGATTTTAGGCTTGGGCAATCTAGGCGCCCTCGCCTCTAAGCCTGTGATGGAAGGAAAATCTGTCCTCTTTAAACGCTTTGCCGATATTGATTCAGTTGATCTGGAGGTGGACACGGAGGATGCTGATGAGTTCATCAATGCCGTGCGCTATCTTGGCCCTTCCTTCGGCGGGATTAATCTTGAGGATATCTCTGCGCCTAATAGTTTTTATATCGAGCAAAAATTAAAAGAGCTGATGGACATCCCCGTCTTTCACGACGACCAACATGGGACGGCAATTATCGCGGCTGCAGGGCTGATCAATGCCTTAGATATCACCGGCAAATCCATCAAAGAGATTAAAGTGGCTGTTTCAGGGGCCGGGTCCTCTGCCCTTTCTGTGGTGGGGCTGATGAAGACCATGGGCCTCCCCCACGACAATGTTATCCTTTGTGACTCGAAGGGCACTCTCTACCAGGGCCGTGAAGAGGGGATGGACCAATGGCGCTCCGCCCATGCGGTGGATACAGACAAACGCACCCTGGCGGAGGTGATGGACGGCGCTGATGTTGCCATCGGCCTTTCCGTTGGCGGGGCCATCACCCAAGACATGGTCAAATCCATGGCCAAAAATCCTATTATTTTCGCCATGGCCAACCCGACCCCAGAAATCACCCCAGAACAAATTGAAGAGGTGAGAGACGACGCCATCGTGGCGACAGGTCGGTCAGACTATCCCAACCAAGTCAATAATGTTTTAGGCTTCCCTTACATTTTCAGGGGCGCCTTAGATGTAAGGGCCCGCACCATTAATGATGAGATGAAAGTGGCCTGCGCGGAAGCCCTCGCAAAATTGGCGCGGGAAGATGTGCCCGATGAGGTGGGGGCCGCTTACGGCAAGCATCTTCAATATGGACCGGGCTATATTATTCCCACCCCCTTTGACCCCCGGCTGATCTCTCAAATCCCTCCCGCCGTGGCCAAAGCTGCTTGCGACACAGGAGTTGCCCGTAAACCCATTACGGACTTTCCTGCCTATACGGCAGAATTGGCAGGACGGCTTGATCCGTCTGCAGGGTTTTTGCAAAATATTTATGGCTCCCTTCGCAGTGCCGAAACCCAAAAACGGGTGGTCTTTGCCGAAGGGGAAGAGGCGGTGGTCATCCGCTCTGCCTATGCCTTCCAACAACAAGGGTTAGGGCAAGCCATTTTGATTGGGCGGGACGATCAAGTGAACCGTGAGATTGAACGGCTTGGTCTTGCCAAAACCCACGGCATTGAAATTTGGAATGCCCGCCATTCTGCAAATAACCAGACTTATACTGATTATTTATATCATCGCCTCGCCCGGCAAGGGTATCTTCGGCGGGACTGTCGCCGCATGGTGAACCAGGACCGGAATGTCTTTGCGGCGTGTATGCTAGCCCACGGCCACGCCGACGGCATGGTCACAGGCGTGACACGGCATTATAATGTCGCCCTCTCAAATATCCGCCTTGCCCTTGACCCGCGGCCTGAAGAGCGGCCCATCGGCATGTCGGTCATCTTGGCAAAGGGTCGGACCATATTCATGGCGGACACCACCATTGCAGAAATGCCAACCTCAGAAGATTTAGCTCAAATTGCGATCCAATCGGCCCATGCCGTGCGCCAAATGGGCTTTGAGCCAAGGGTTGCCTTTTTAAGTCATTCTAATTTTGGCAATCCAGACACGGACAATGTAAGACGCGTCTCGCAAGCCGTCGAAATTTTGGATAAAACTCAACCCCATTGTGACTTTGAGTATGAAGGGGAGATGACCCCCCGCATGGCCTTGAACCATGAGCGGACGGAGGGGCTTTATCCCTTCTCTCGCTTGACGGGACCTGCCAATGTACTCATCGCGCCTGGCCTCCATTCCGGCGCCATTGCCAGTAAGCTGATGTCTGAAATTGGCGGGGCCACGGTTTTAGGGCCTCTGCTCATTGGAATGCAGCGCCCGGTGCAGATCCTGCAAACCGGTGTACAGGTGGGGGATATTATTACCCTTGCGGCGATGGCCGCCTATGAACTTGACCGTGACCATCGGGATTGGGCGCAGACCGTGACAAATTAAGTCATCTCTTACAATTGAGCGGCGCTTACCCCAAAGGTATCGCAGGCTGTATATTCACCGCTTTCATAGCCCACGGTGAACCATCTTTGGCGCTGCGCCGATGTTCCGTGGGTGAAGTTCTCTGGGGTCACCCGCTGTCCTGCCTGCCTTTGTATGGTATCGTCCCCCACGGCCGCCGCAGTGCGCAAGGCCTCTTGAATGTCGCCCGCCTCAATCCCTTGGCGCCAGCGATGGGCCCACAACCCGGCATAGCAATCTGCTTGTAATTCCATTCTGACATTGATCTGATTTTTCTCTACCTTCGAGGCCCTGGACTGAGCTTGGCGAATATCTGCCATAGCCCCGGTGACCGTTTGCACATGGTGCCCCACCTCATGGGCGATCACATAAGCAGGCGGAAAATCCCCCGGCGCGTTAAACCGCCGCTGTAGATCTTGGAAAAAAGCAGTGTCGATATAAATCTGACGATCCCCAGGGCAGTAAAAGGGCCCTACGTCAGAAGGGGCATAACCGCACGCGCTGTTCACCCCATTGGAGAAAAGGTTCAAAATCGGCTCTGGATAATCGCCAAGACCTTCTTCTTCAAAGATGTCTGCCCAGATATCCTCCGTACTGCCCACTACGGCACGTATCATCTCATCATATTTGCTAGTGGGCGGCGAAGCTGATGAGCCTACTTGGGGCGCCCCGCCCCCTGCCAGCATGGCCATCGGGTTCAGCCCCATGGCCTGAAGCGTAAAATACCCACCGGCTAAAACAGCTATCCCACCGATACCAAATCGGGTGAACACAAAGCGGATGAGCATAAAAATGAGACCCGAACCACCCATTCCTCTTGCGCGAGAAGATTGACCACGCCGGTTACGCACATTGTCACTTCGCCGTTGATGTTGCCAGCGCATATCTATTCCTCATTCAATGATGATCACCAAATGCAATCACTTACCCCTCGGCCTTATTGATCATCAACATAGTTTCACAAGAAACGCCATTCACGTCATCCAAGCTCCCATAGGAAAAGCGCTTTTTCAAACGCATTTAATCGCTGTGCTGAAG
>JBCCMT010000174.1:0-4894 GCA_039026195.1 Pseudomonadota bacterium
GGCGGCATCCCGAAATCCTTGGGCGGCCTTACCCGCCGCGAGGAGCGCTTTTGAGGGAACACAGCCAAAGTTTAAGCAATCTCCCCCCATTTTATGGCCTTCGATCAGGACCACCTTGCGGCCCAATTGTGCGGCCCCGGCGGCGACGGAGAGCCCCCCAGACCCTGCGCCAATGATGCAAATATCTGTCTTCAAGGTGCTAGGCATTTTTCTTTACTCCGATTTTTTTCAAGATGATGGGCAAGGCGCCTAGGGCGGCAAGACCAATAAAGGGTAGGTAGACGGCGGGTTGTTGGAAGACGGCGACAAGACCTGTGTCCGCTAAGGTCGCTGTGCCCTTCGAGATGGCATTGCCGATGGACACATAGACGAAGGAGCCTGGGATGATCCCAAAGAAAGTGCCGATCACATAATTCTGTAATTTGACGTTCAGCAAACCGGCGGCAATGTTGACCGCAAAGAAGGGGAAAGCGGGCACCAAGCGCAGCAGAAACATATAATTCAGCTCATCTTCTCGGAAGCCTTGCTCCATTTTCTTCACAAAGCCCCCTGCTTTGGACGCCAAGCTGTCGCCAAAGGCCGTCTTTGCCAGGATAAAGATGATCACCGCCCCGCTAGTGGCGGCGATGACCACAGAGGCTGTCCCGAGCCATTGGCCAAACAAAAAGCCCCCTGCGATGGTGAGGATCGTCGCGCCAGGAAAAGAAATCGCCACCGCCCCGGTATAAACCGCGATAAAAGCCATCACCGCCAAGAGCCGGTTGTCCTCAATCCAGCCGCTCAAATTTTCCAAATTGGCCAACAGCCGATCAGGGGCAAATTCCTTATGCCAGCCAAGGGCAAAAAAGAGGATGAGCAAAAGACCGATGGCGGCCAGGGGCAGAATCTTTTTCGTCACCCCCCCTCTATCAGGGGCCCCCTTATCAGGCTCCCCTTTATATGGTGGCGGCGGTGTGGACTGAAGCTCTGTCATAATATCGTTCTCTTTTCATTTGCTTTGCAAACGCCCCTTAAACAAAATGTCTTTGAGGCGGTGTCTGCTTTCATCTTCGAGGTGACGTTGAGATGCGTTACAAAGATTCTCTTGCGTTTGACGCAAAGCTGTATTGACGTGCCGGTTTTAGGGCCTTAGAGACCTATTTTTTCTGAAACGTCCAACACCTTAAGGTTTGTTATGAAGCGCACCTTCCAACCCAGTAATCTTAAGCGGAAACGCCGCCACGGGTTTCGCGCGCGGAAAGCCACTGTCGGTGGACGCCGTGTGCTCGCCAATCGCCGGGCAAAGGGTCGGAATAAGCTTTCCGCGTAACCCGCGCCCCTTGAGCCCCTCCCCGCGCCTTCACACCCTTCGTCACCGAAAAGATTTTTTGCGCCTGCGCCATGGGCGGCGGATCTCTGCCCCTGGGTTTTTGCTTCAATGCGCCCCCCATCCTGAGGGTGAGGCACTCATCCGCGTGGGCTACACTGCGACAAAAAAGCTTGGCAACGCAGTAACCCGTAATCGCGCAAAACGTCGCTTACGCGCCTTAGCGGCAGAGGTCATGCCGCAATGGGCTCGCCCTGGTCATGACTATGTTTTCATTGCAAAAGATAGGATCCTCACGAGATCATACGCAAGTTTGCTTGACGATCTTCAGCGGGCCCTTGTAGACCCCAAAATCACGTCCCCCGTTTTGTAAAGGGTGCTGCATCGGCAGCATAATCAAATTTCATGGATCGTAACTTCATCCTCGCCATGGTGCTAATGGGCCTTATCTTATTTGGCTATGAAACATTTATCATGGGGCCCAAACGGGAAGCTTATGAAGCCCAGCAGCGAGAGGCCCAAGCCCTCGCCGCTGAACAGGCAACGCAACAGGCCACTCAAGGGACCAGTGGCGCTGACGTGCCCTTGGCGGGGGACAATTTGGTCCTGCCCACGGTACAAACGGAGCTGACACGGGAAGAGGCTATCGCGGTCGCCCCGGCGCGCTTACGGGTTGAAACCCCACAGCTTACAGGATCGATTAATCTCAGAGGGCTGGTTTTTGATGACCTCACCTTGACCCAATATAATGAAAGCGTTGAGGAAAACTCTCCCAATATTATATTGCTCAGCCCCCAGCAAACTCCCCTCGCCCAATTCATGCGGTCTGGCTTGTTTATTAACGGCGCGAATGATGCGAATATTATTTGGTCTGCGCCATCGGGGGCGACGCTTACCCCTGACACTCCAGTCACCCTCACCCGCCAAGACGGCGGGCTGACCCATAATGTCACCCTGAGTGTTGACGATAAATTCATGTTCACCCTAGTCCATGAAGTCCAAAATCAGACAGGCGCCAACATCACCGTTCAGGCCTATGGGGCCACCGCCCAAAAAGACATTCCTCAAAATCTTGAGAATTTCATGATCCTGTTTGAAGGGCCCTTGGCCATTGTGGGGGATCAACTTCATTCTCGGAAATATAAGAATATCCAGAAAAAAGGATCGATTATTGAAGCGGGCACCGGCGGCTGGGTGGGCATCACCAATAAATATTGGTTAAGCGCGGTGATCCCCGACCAAAGCCAACCCTTCAAAGCCACTTTGGGGGTAAGAGAGGGGGCGACGCCCCTTTTCCAGTCGAGCTATCAACTTGACCCCTTAAGCATTCCCAATGGTCAGCAAGCGATGATTTCTTCTCATTTGTTTGCCGGCGCGAAGGTGGTTGAAGTTTTACAAGACTATGAAAAACCTGTCGCCGATGGTGGCCTGGGGATTAGTGAATTTGACATGGCGGTGGATTGGGGGAACTTCTTCTTCCTCACCCGGCCGATTTTTGCCTCTCTTCACTTTCTTTATGGTCTTGTGGGCAATTACGGCATCGCCATCTTGCTCTTCACCGTGGGGATCAAAGCCATTCTCTACCCGCTCGCCAATTTGTCTTACAAATCCATGGCGGGGATGCGGAAAGCCCAGCCGGAAATGCAAACTATTCGTGATCGGTATAAAGACGATCAAATGAAGATGCAGCAGGAGATGATGTCGCTTTACAAAAAGCACAAAATCAATCCCGCCGCGGGCTGCCTGCCCATGCTGGCGCAAATGCCGATTTTCTATGCGCTCTATAAGACCCTGTTTGTGACCTTGGAGATGCGGCATGAGCCCTTCCTCTATATCGCTGATCTCTCTGAGCGCGACCCCACCTCTATTTTCAACCTCTTCGGTCTTTTGCCCTTTGATCCATTGACGGTGCCTGTGATTGGAACCTTTTTGGGCATTGGGATCCTCCCCCTTCTGATGGGGGCAGGCATGTGGGTACAGATGAAGTTGAACCCGCCGCCGACAGATCCTCTCCAGGCGCGGATATTTGGGCTGATGCCCCTCTTCTTCCTCTTTATTTTCGCGCCTTTCGCAGCAGGCCTCGTCCTTTACTGGGCCTGGAACACGATCTTGAGTGTGATCCAGCAATATATCATTATGAAGCGGAATGGCGCCGATGTGGACCTCATCGGCAATATGAAAGACTCCTTAGGGCTGAATAAGCCGAAAACCGCCAATGATAATGCCGCTGGGAAGTAAGATCAGGCCTAAAGTGGCGTCTGACCTTCAAAATGAGGGGAATACCCCATGACGGATATTTCCCAAGTGGCCCGTCAGCTGTTCTCTGGCCCATGCGACTTCATGTTGGGCGTTGTGGCGATGGAGGGGCTACCGCCCCCTGACCTCCCCGAGGTGGCCTTTGCGGGGCGATCCAATGTGGGCAAGTCTAGCCTTGTGAATGCGCTGACAAACCGAAAGGCCCTCGCCCGCACATCAAACACCCCTGGTCGCACGCGAGAGCTGAATTTTTTCAATCTGGGCGATCAGCTTCGGCTCGTTGATTTGCCAGGCTATGGCTATGCCCGGGTCTCTCGGAAAGAGGTGAATGCCTGGACGGGCCTGACGCGCGACTATCTCCGTGGTCGTCCGAATTTGCGCCGGGTCTGTGTCCTGGTAGATAGCCGCCATGGGTTAAAGCCCGTCGATATCGAAACCATGGGGATCTTGGATGTGGCGGCCGTACCCTATCAAATCGTGCTGACCAAAAGTGATAAAATCAAACCCACCGCCGCCGTCTCCATGCAAGCGGCCATAGCGGAGGCCACGAAGAAAAACCCTGCAGCCCACCCTGACATATTGCTCACCTCATCGGAGAAAAATGAGGGCATAAAAGAGCTGCGGGAAGCATTGACTCAACTGACCTTAGATTAGGTTTTTCGTCCTAGGCTTGAATTGTTGATATATTCGAAAATGGTGAGCTCTCTTGAGTGTTTTGAGGCGCTGGCCTCAGGATAGGCACTGATGAAATTGATCGTGCAATGAATAATCACCTCTTTGTGGTTCGCTGGCTTTGGCGATTTCCCCTATGCGGAACTTATCCCGCAGCTTTCCCACCACAATGGATGACTCTATAAAGCGATCCCGTCACTTCAAGGGACTAAACGCTTACAGTCGCAAATCACCGACCAAAGAAAATAGCATACGCTTTTAAACGCAACCATCACGCTCAAGTAGCGAAGCGGTAGACCAAACAAGAGTGGTGGACAGCTGCGGAACCGGCTCGAACTTAAATCCTCAAGACCGCGACTGCGGTCCGGGCGGTCAGCCCGCCCCATCGGAGGGCCTGCAGCCCGTGAGATCAAAAGTGGCGGAGAGTTTCGAACGAAGTTCGAACTCAGAGCCATGCGCTCAAGTAGGCGAAGCCGGTAGCGCAATATGGAAAGTGGCGGGCAGGAAGGGATTCGAACCCTCGAGACGGGACAAACCGCCTACTCCCTTAGCAGGGGAGCGCCTTCGACCACTCGGCCACCTGCCCACATACCAGAAACCAGGGTTTTTCTATCTTGGCAAGGGGGAAGGTGAAGAAACAGGAAAACTTATGGATTTGAA